>DSCO01000023.1 GCA_011049045.1 Methanomicrobia archaeon
AAACGTTGTATTTAAATAAGCTTCTTTTCCACTCCAGTTTTGTGGGAAAAGAGAGGGGGGGGCATTTTATGGGTATCGAAAAGCTCCAGAAAGCTTATAGGAAGGGGGAACTAAACAAATACGTCCTTCTTTATCCGTTGACCAATGAGCAGCAGTGCAAGCAGCGATACTTTTGCCAGCTCTTCGGTCACCGGCGCATAGAACAGTTTAAGCAATAGTTGTCTCTCGTTCTCCTTCGCTTTCCAGAAAAGAGCGCCGCCGATAATCCCCTCTGACAGGAGCGTTGCAATGATCTGCTATGAAAATGCCCTGCATTGGCTCGACCTTTGTCTTGCGCTATCCGATCGACGTGTTACTCTCTTTCAGGATCTCTAACCGCTCAGGCGCCCTCTACTGTGCGGCCTATGGTCTGCTCCCACTTCTTCAGGAAGTCCTTCGCTTTCGTGCGCGTCTTTGGACTGGTGCTCGCTACTTGCCCGCGAACGAACTCCAGGATCAGCTTCTTATCCTCGTCCTCTGCCGCCTCGACGTACTCGTCGAACGCCTCGATCACGTAGCTCTTTATCAATTCCCGACGCTCCGGTTCATGATGCGTATCGTCGATCCGTAAGAGCCGATCGGTGATCCGCGTTCGCAGTTCCGGCTTTGCGCGGGCGATCTTGCCGGAGTTCAGTGCGGCGTGTGCTGCGGGAATGACGCTCTTATCGTCGAGCAACTCGTAATAGGTATCGAATATCCGCTCGAACTTCTTGCTGGTATCAGCGATAGTGAGGCTCGCGATGAGGTAAATCGCCTGATATTTCAAGTAGGTGTTCTTACTGACGAGTAGCCCGGCGAAGTAGTCCCAATGCGGAAAGAGCACCTCGGGACGCGTCTCGCTGATGCGGAGCAGCGCTTTGAAACTGGGCTCCCGGATTTCTCCCTTCTTCGCGAGAAGGCCTGCCAGGAGCTCAGCAAGTGCCGCTTTATCAGTTACTGCCTTTTCTGCTCGCGGTACCGTTTCTTTCGCCTTCAATTCAGTTGACATTATCGTTAACTTACTCCTGACGAGTACTTATGATAATTTGCATTTGAGGTTTTCCCTCTTCACTTCACCCTTTTGTGTCCGCTCATTCAGATCGGCGGGTCATTGAGCACTGAGCGAGCAAATGTCGGTCAATAACGTACGGACCTACCAGTAGTGCCACGAGCACAAGAATCCAGAGATGTCCTGCGAGGAGGTTGTAATCGTGGAGCAGCCGTGACCATGGATACCTCATGACATAGTGTCCGAAGCAGAACTCGAAGGTGACGCGTGCGTCCGCGAGAAGAACACATACATCGTTGTGAGGAACAGCACAATGGCAGTCACGGTAGTTCGTAGACGGTATTCCGGACCTCGGCATTCAGGATGGCCAGAATGGGGAAGAGCGCCCATACGCCCAGGGCCTGTAGATAGATGCGTTCCATGTTCCATATATCTCTCCTTCTCAGTGCTTAAGGAGTTTTCTGACCGATTCAGGCGTACAGGGCCCGCCATGCCCGAGATAGATCCGCGTCGGCGAGCGGCTCAGCAGCGCGGAGACGCTTGCGCGCACCTGCTTCATGTCCTCGGCGAAGATGGGCCAGCCGGGCTTTTTACGATTGAAGATGGCCGTGAGCAGATCGCCAGCGATGACCTCACCGGTTGATAACAGGACCGATAGGGAGCCTGCCGTGTGACCCGGGGTAGGAATGATCGCGCCATCAATGCCAAAGTCCGTTAAGGACCGTTCACCATCGATGAGGATCTCCGGACCTTTGGTGACGAACTCAGGCACCATCGCGCCTTCCTGTCCGAAGAGGATGAACACTCTCCCCAGGATCGTTCGCGGTAGCAGCTTCATCGTACCGTTCTGAAGCGCTTCGACATCGCGTCGGTGTATCGCAACAGGCGCACCGGTGAGCGCTTTCAGGCGATCCACGCTGCCGAAATGATCGGTATGGCCGTGTGTGAGAACGATGAGTGCAATCTCTTCCGGCGTAATGCCGAGCGCATTGATGGTCCTGAGTATCTTCTGCCCGGTGCCCGGGGTGCCTGTGTCTACCAGGATCGGACGTTCACCGATAACGAGATAGGCATTGATGAACCCGTATGCTATCTGTATGACGCCCTGCTCAGGAATCTTTTCCATCTCTTCGTCTATCCTCTGTCGAGGATCTTGTGATACTCCAGTTCTGATTTTGGTATCGGCGGCTTCGTCTCTGCCGGGTAGCCAAAGGCGATGATCGATTCCACCCTGAAGTTCACCGGTAGTTCAAGCACGTCTTTGACGTACTCTTCCGCAGTTAGGGAGTCATCATGCATCCGGTTTCGTATCTGGATCCAGCATGAGCCCAGTCCCAGACTCTGCCCGGTGAGCTGTAAGATGATCGAAGCGATCGAGCAGTCCTCGATCCAGACGTCCGACTCGGTCTCGTCGGCGCAGATCACGACGCCGAGTGCGGCACCCGTCAGAAAGCTCGAGCCGCTCGGCTTGGCCCGTGAGAGTGCTTTCAGTCTGGCTTTGTCAGTCACAAAGAGAAAGCGCCAGGGCTTGAAGTTACGGGACGTGGGCGAACGCAGGGCAGCCTCCTTCAACAGCTCGATCAGCTCAGGCTCGATTTCCTTGTCCCTGTACTGCCGGACACTGCGCCGCGTTCGCACGAGTTCAAGCATGTTCGATCTTTCCCGGGTCTTCACGTACGTGTAAGAAAGGGCCTGCTACAACATAAAAGGGTGTTACGGGGTCACGCTTAACAAACCCGAGTGGGGGCGAGCTCAAAACGCAGCTTGCGGGTGTTCGATCATGCAGAAGGACCGTGAGTAGGCGAGCATTTGCTCATGACCACGGTAGCAGTCGCGAAGCGGTACGGTAGGAGATAGGTTTTTATGTGCGGCGTGTCATTTAATCGAGCGAGGAGAGGGATACTTATGGGCATCGGGTGGCTTATCGGTTTATTTATTCTTTTTATCGTGCTTTCAGTGCTACTGTTCCTCGTGAAAATATCGATTCAGATACTCAAAATTGTGATTGTTCTCGGGCTTATTGTCTTTATTGTTATCGTCATAGCCCGGCTGCTGGGGCTATAGCACGAGCGGTACTTTTTCCTTCTTTATTGTACCTTATCGGTTCAAGAGACACCTGCGCCGTGCTTCGGCTTCGGTATTGACGGCGTCTGCTCATTTCGCCACCATACGGTACAGGAGACGGTGATGGAGCGTGATCGCGCTTTCAGGACACAACTCGTGACAGCAGTAGCAGCGAATGCACGTATCATCGTCGATACGCGCATGATCGCTGGTGATCGTGATCGCACCTGCGGGACAGGAATCGCGACACGCACCGCAGGCAGTACAGTTTTCTTTGATCACACGCGGCTTCAGCGTCGCCCCGCTCCTCAGCAGTGGCCTGAACACATCCCACCGACCGAGACCCATGCCTTCCGCAACGGTGGCCGGTAGTTTATAACCCGGCACACGCAAGTCTGTCTTTTGGGCACCGATGAGCTCCACCTCGGCAAGCCGGGTGGGAACGAGCCCGCGGCGTTCTGCTTCCATCACCACCGGGTTATGCGTTCGTTCGAGCCCGATGATCTCACTCGCGACGACATCAAGAGCTAACGGATTTCGCGCGCCGATCAGTAAGCCAACGTGCCGGGGTCTTCCCCGTGTCCCGGGCCCGTCGCCTTCCAGACCCACTACGGCGTCCATAATCGAGAGCCTGGGCGCGATGTACTCAGCAAGATCGAGCAGCATCGCGGCAAAACGGGTCTTATCGTTCAGTTTCGCGTGATAGCCCGGCTTGGTCAGGCCAGGAACGACGCCGAAGAGGTTCTTCACCGCGCCCGTCATATGCATAAAGGCGTGCGTCTTCAACTTGCAGAGATTCACCAGCCCAGCTGCGTCGAGCACCGGCGTGATCACCTCAAACCGCTTGATCAACGTCCCCTGGAGATACGAAACCGCGCGATACTGCGTATCGTAATTGAGCTCGAATCCAGTGGTATTCGCGATCCGTTCCAGCCCACAGGCGCGATAAAACCATCCCAAAACTCGCGCGGTATACGGGTAGCCGGGGCCTGAACTGTCCGCAATCACCGGATATGCGCCTTCACGGTTAACCCGTTGGGCCACCGCAGCCACCACTGCAGGGTGCGTGGTCACGGCCTTCTGCGGCTCCGCCGGCAGGAGCAGATTCGGCTTGAGCACGATCTTCTCGCCCGCGGCCACAAACTCGCGCATGCCACCCATCATCGCCAGCAGGTCCGCCATCCGGTCCTCAACCTGCTCGTAATCCGGACAGCGAACGACGAAGACCTGGTTATTCATCGCGCGAATCCGCAAGAAACGGGTTTGTTCGACAGCACCGTAAGTGGCTCATCATGATCTGGTACCTCTTGGCGCACCACAGCAGCATGTTACGCCCATTTTCCTTTGTCAGTACTACGTAATACGGTTCGACGCTAGCGGTGCTCTTTTGTCGCCCAGGTTGCTATGAGATCAGCGAGAATACCGTAGACGATCCCGAATCCAATGAGTGTCAATCCACCGATTGCAGCCCCGTCGACGATCGGACTAATGCTCAAGGCCATCGTTATCACCGCTCCAAAGAGCGCACCGCGCAGCACAGGATGGAGCTTGAGGCCATCCCCGATACCCACCACGAATCCGATGAGCACGCGATTGTACACAATCGCTGCCAGAACGCCTGTGGTCACCATAAACGTCGGATCGTCCATCATAACAGTACCGTAAGCGCAGAATAGCCCGCAGAGCAGGCCGATTACCGTGGCTATGAGTACTCGTCTGCCGTTCATGCTCAGTACATCACTCTATCAACGGTTGTACGGCAGCATAGTAAAGCTATGGGATGCTTACAGTTTGTGAGTGACGCGTCAGCTTCACGGCTACGGCTCAGCGGCCAGCCGACCTCATCTATCCGGCTCTTGCGGAGAGATGCATTTTATCCGGGCGATTCGGTAATCGAATTCCGAACGCCGTGCTTCTGGCACAGCCAGGTCGCGCATTTCGCGAGCTGAGTCGCGGTGCCCGTTGCCGAAGAGTGTCAAGCAGCCAACGAGGACGAAGTCGGCACCGTATTCCTTTGCCGCGCCCGTCGCTTATGGTATCCAGCGCCTCTTCGGTGTCCGAGATAAACGGGAGAACCGATATGAAGTTAGCGCCTGATAAGAAGCCGGCTCGTCCTCAAGGGTTGCGATCGAGGTTGCGATGATAGCGCCGCTTTTTAACGGCTCCCGCAGATCTTCCGGCAGTATCGCGTCGCAACGAAATGAGTTGAACGAATACCTGAGTATTACGGTTATTTTAAGGTTATTGGCCGTTTTCTCGGGTTACCGCTGCGTGATTGTGTAGACCTCATTATTTTCACGGGCGATCTGAATGGTAGACTCAATGATGTGGTACCGCTCGGCGAGATAAGCATTGATACGCGCGAGGAGGTTTGGTAGCTCCGCGGGGTCCGTGGCAGGCTTCACCCTCAGATGCGCGGAAAAGACAAGCATTTCGGGCGTAATCGCCCAGAGATGCAGGTTAAAGAGCTCCGCAATCTCCGGGAACTGGGTCGTCAGGTCGTTCGCAATATGATCCACATTGAGTCCCGCCGGTGCGATTTCCAGTAAGATCCTGCCCGATTCGGTCAGAATCCCCCACGCCCAGTACAGGATGAGTGCGGAGATCCCGATGCTGACCAGCGGATCAAGGATGTTCCAGGTGGTGAAATAGATGATGGCCGCGGCAATGACGATCCCCACGGATGAGGCCGCATCGCCCAGCAGGTGATAAAAGACACTCCGCACGTTGAGATCGCCCGTGGCGCCGCGGAGGATCCCGATGCTGATGAGGTTGACCGCGAGGCCGAGGAGTGCGATCATGAGCATCTGGAGCCCGAGCACGTCCCGGGGATTGAGCATGCGAATTGTTGCCTTGTAGAGGATAACCGAGACCACAAGGATGAGGAAGAGCCCGTTGATAAAGGCTGCTAAGATCTCCGCGCGATAGAGGCCAAAGGTTCGGTGATGGCAGGGCGGTTTGCAGGCGATCTTAATGGCGATGAGACTTATCCCCATCGCAAATGCGTGCGTGAACATATGCCCGGCATCGCTGATCAAGGCTATGCTGTTGGTGAGAATGCCGCCAATCACTTCTATCACCATCACGGCCACCGTAATGGAGAGCGAGAGCAGGAGTTTCTTCCGTTCTACCGTCCGGTACTCAAACAGATGCTCTGAGAAGGCGTTCTTGAGCACGTGGTCTACCATTGTCCTCCCGCCCGTCGGCGTTTAGCACTCCTCCGATACTTACCCATAAGCGCGAACTCGTATATAATCGCCACCCCGGGCAGACTGACGGACTCACAGCGTCAGCGGCTTTTAAAACCTCTGTTGCCGACCATGGCGGGCACTCCAATCGGAGATGCAGCCCGATGAAGTTAAAAAGAATACAAAGGCGCATGACATTCTACTATACATACAGGCATATGGTGATGGAGCCGAACTCGCGGATATTTGAGAATAGCAGCTTCGAGATACACGAGGAGCCGTTCTATTTACCGCAGGGTAACGAGATCGCGCTTTTCGAGGCCGCTTATAAGAACAAGCTCCCCGTAATGCTCAAAGGGCCGACGGGGAGTGGGAAGACGCGGTTGGTGGAGTACATGGCCTGGAAATTGGGCCGGCCACTCTTTACAGTCGCCTGCCATGACGGCTTGAGTGGTAATGACCTTACCGGTCGCTACCTCATCAAAGGCGACGAGGTAGAGTGGATCGATGGGCCACTGCTTATGGCAATAAAAAGCGGTGGCATCGTCTATCTGGACGAGGTGGTGGAAGCGCGAAAGGATACTATGGTCGTTATTCACCCGTTGAGCGATTATCGCCGCTACTTGCTGGTCGAGAAGCTGGGGAAGATCTTCTATGCGCCTGAGGAGTTCATGCTCGTGATCAGTTACAATCCGAATTATCAGAGTGTGCTCAAGGAATTGAAGCCCAGCACACGACAGCGCTTTATCAGTATCGATCTCGGCTGGCCGCGAGAGGATCTGGAGACGGAGATCGTGCATCGCGAGACCGACCTGGACGACGAGACCACACGGCGGTTGGTGAAAGCGGCGAATAAGATCCGGAATCTCATCCATCAGGGGCTCGAAGAGGGCGTGTCCACGCGCGAGCTGGTCTATGCCGGTACGTTGCTTAAGAACGGCGTACCGATGCGTGACGCACTGTCCTCGACGTTGACCGAGCCGTTGACGCACGACGCGGATCTCAAGCGCAGCATTGAAGAGATCTTGAAAAATTACTTCACGCTGTAACTGACGAACGAACGTGAGGTGCGGATTGGACGAATGGTCCTGGATACGCTCAAGCGTGCTCGTGACGAGCGGCACGTGAAGCACCTGCTCAAGGGGCAGTACGAGGGCGAGGAGCTCGATACACTCGCGAGTACGCTCTATCCACTCCGTGACCGCATCGGCGATGAGGGCCTGGAGCAGGTTATCGGACTGAGCAGTCAGCTGACGCGTTATAGTAAGAAGAAGGCGGTTCGGTTACTCGAGCTGGCGCCGGAGATCATCGAACGGTTACTCACGTGTGGCGATGTGGAGCTTGTGCTGCTCGTATACGAGCTTGCCCGGAAGGTTGCAGGTGATACGACCTTTGTGGCTGCTCGGCTGCTCGAGGAGACTCCGGATACGCTTGAGCACGTGCTGCGGTATGGCGATCTGGAGCTGGCGAAACGAGTCGTGAAGCTCTGTCTTCAGGTCGCGGAGGCCCATGGCGGGACTGCCGTTCGGCTGCTTGAACTCAGCCCCGAGCTCATCGAGACGGTCGGGTATGCGGATCTGGAGAAGGTTGCGGATCTCTCTGCCCGTGTTGCGCGTGATAATAGCTTCGTAGCGGCTCGAATGCTCGGCATGAGCGCTGAACTGATCGATCGGCTGGGATACGGCGGCTTACAGGATGTCGTCGCGCTCAGTATGGAGAGCGCGCGTGTTAATCGCTCGATTGCGGTACGGTTGCTCGAGCAGAGTCCTGCGCTTATTGATCGGATCGGTTATGACGGTTTGCAGGCGATCGCGGAACTCAGTCGTCAAGTAGCTCGGTACAGCTGGCGCACCGCGGTAACCTTGCTGGGTATGGGTCCGGAGCTCATTGATCGTGCTGGTTATGCGGGTTTGGAGGAGCTTGCGCTGCTCTGCAGTGAGATTGCGCGTGCTGATAGTTTTGTTGCGGCACGGCTGCTGGAGATGAGTCCAGAGCTCATTGACCGGGTCGGCAGCGACTGCTTGAAGAAGCTTGCGTATCTCACCACCGAGGTGAACAAGGACGACGGCTTTATCGCTGCGAAGCTGCTCGATGAGAGCCCGGAGCTCATCGCGAAGGTGCTCGCTTACGGTGATGATGTGGTACTGACGAGCGTGTATGCGCTGTGCTGTCAGGTATCTGACACTGTCAACTGGCGTACCGCTGTTCGTGTACTCGCGGAAACGCCTGAGCTCGTCAGGCGCTTGCACTCGTACGGCAATGCAGGACTCGTGAAGGACGTTTACGCGCTCTGTAACCGGGTTGCTGCGTACAGCGGAAGTACCGCGGTCAGTTTGCTGGAACAGAGCCCGGCACTTGTGGATCGCGTGGGTTACGAAGGCTTTGCAGAAGTAGCGACCAGAGCGGCTGAACTGACGGGTATCGATGAGGGCCGGGCGACCTCGTTCGTCCGGGGCGAATCCACCGAAAGTGCGCAGTTCATGGAGACGATCGCGCGCGGCCTGGAGCTGAGGAAGATCAAGCATATCCTCGCGACGTATCTGAATGCGCTTCTGGGCTACCGAATCGAGCTCGTGGAAGCGCAGGGGGCATCGACCGACGGTAAGCGGATCTTTCTGCCCGAGTATCTGCAGGAATTCAGCGACGAAGCGCGTAATTTTACGCTCTATAAGGTCCTGGCGACGCATGAAGAGGCGCATCTGGAATACGGCAGCTTTGATTTCGAGTTCAGGGCCGTGGGTCACCTCGCGACGAGATTAAAGGCGAAGTACGGTGAGCGCGTATGGATCGTACGGAGCGACCTGGAGCGGTTCTTTGCACTTTTCCCCGATCAGGCGTTAGCGCGCGATCTCACCACGATTCTCGAGGATTACCGGATTACTGCACGTCTGCAGGCCGAATATCCGGTGCTCGGTGAGCAGATCATGGCAATGAACGGGTACCTGGTGACGAAACGACCGTTGCTTGCAGCGTTGAGCACGGACAAGCAGCGCGCTGTCGAGCTCCTGGGTCAATCCTTGACGGCCGGGTGGACAAAAGAGCCGGTGCCCGTTACAATCGCGGCGATCCTCGATCAGGCGGTATCGCGCAGTCAATTGTTAACCTCGCCAGAGGCCGATGTTCATGAAACGGCACGGGTTGCTGCAGACCTGTATGGCCTGATCGATGAGGCGATTCCAGGGCCGTATAAATCCGTGCTACCATTTTCAGCACCGCTCGATCAATCGAAGGTCGAGGAGACGATCGGCAATTTCAACCGCGCAGCGCGAAAAATAAGCGAGAAACTTGAGCGGCAGGAGCGCACCGGTGAGCAGCAGAGCAGCGTGCAAAAGCCACCCAGACAACTGCACGACGCGCCCGCAGAGCGGTCAGAGCCGCGTGCATCAGAAGAGAGTATCAAACACCTCTTACGCTCGCTCTTCAAGGAGACGGGCATCACCCCCGGGGCGGTCGAATCAGAGATTGACGCGCTTGAGCTGAACCGTCTGAGCGCGTATTTGAGCGAACTCGAGACGATCATTCGCGAGGGTACTGCGCTCCAGAAAGAGCACGGGACGTTCCTGTACCACGAATGGGGTATGGACATCGGCGATTACCGGCCAAACTGGACTCGGGTGCGGGAACGGCAGTTGACCGGAGGCTCAACCGATTTTTACCGCGCGACCGTGCAGAAGTATGGGGGTCTGATCAAGTGCATTCGGCGCGAGTTCCAGATGCTCCGGCCGGAAGGTTTAATTAAGGTGCGGGAGCAATTCGATGGCGACGATATCGACCTCGATGCCGCGGTGCAGTACTTCATTGATAAGCGGCTGCGGCTCTCGCCGTCCGAGCGGAACTACGTGCGCACAGAGGAGCGAACGCGCGATATCGCCGTTGCGTTTCTTGTGGATGTAAGCGGGAGCACCAGCGGGGCGACCCTGACGTGTGAGAAGGAGGCGCTGATCGTGATGTCAGAGGCGCTGGAGGAATTGGGCGATGCGTTCGCGATCTACTGCTTCTCCGGCTACGGGCGCGACAATTCGATCTTTTACACCGTTAAGGAGTTCAAAGACGCATATGATGAGCGAGTCCAGAGCAAGATCTCGCAGCTGCGAAGCCTGCGCTCGACCAGGATCGCACCGGCGATCAGGCATACCACGCTGAAGTTGCGGGGCCGGGAGGAGAAGACGCGGTTGCTAATACTGTTGAGTGACGGCAAGCCGCTCGACCTCGAATATCACGGCGATTATGCGATCGAGGATACGCGGATGGCGCTCCGTGAGGCCGGGCGGTACGGTATCAAATCGTTCTGCATCACGGTTGATCGCGAGGCTGCGGAGTATCTGCCGCGAATGTACGCGAGCAGCCGCTGGGTCGTGATTGATGAAGTGGCCAAGCTGCCGAACAAGATCACGCGAATCTACCGGCTGTTCACAACGTGAGTAGTACGTTGAGTACCTGCTCGCTTCTGCTTTACCCTCGGTTCAAGCGCCTTTTGTAAAGTTACCCGTAAAAGTACGGCCTAAGTTCTTCTTCAGGAATGTATCGCACGACCTGCCTGAAAATGGCTTTCAGCGTCCCTTTATCCAATTCATCATGCAACGGAATGGTTAAGGTTTGCTTCGTTCCATCCGATAGAATTCGCTCCAACTTTACGTGGCTCCCGCGTTGTGACACCGTCTCAAACCCGCGTTGAGCAAGTATCTTCACAACCTCCCTACCGCGGAGCGTCTTAAGCTTCGGCATATGCAGCAGTTGGGAGTTCAAAGTTGACCAAAATCGAATAGTTAGGGAGAATATCCCACTCTGCGATATCTTCCCCTTCGAGGTGGAGGCTGATAGCTTCCTTTACATTCTCTGCTACTTCATCCAGGGTTTTCCCCTGCGTTACGACGGGTAAATCAAGACATTCAGCAACGTAATACTTTTCACCTTTGTAAATTTTTACCTGGATAATCCGTCTCATACTTACCCGTAGGTCACGACGATATTTAAACTTGCCTTGGCTCTCCAAACCCCGACTGCTCCCTCAAATGGAGCGTAAAGTCACTTCTCTTCTCGCATTTCCAATTTTCTTGTGTATACGCTCGCTACTCAGTGACAACGTATTGGAGCGGTATCGACCTTAGCGGGAGTACCACGCACAATTCAGGTCACGCAATCGTGGGGGAAAAAAGGAGAAAGGCGGGCTTCATTAAAGCCCTCTTTTTATGATATACGCAACGGCGAGTAAGCCTGCGATTGCTAATGCCACTCCGAACCCCGGTTGCGTCGGTGTCGGCGTTGCTGTTCCGGATGGCGATGCAATTGGTGTTGGTGACGGTGCTGGTGTAGGCACGGGCGTTGGCGTCGCTTCAGGCGTTACTGCAGGGGTGACTTCAGGTGCACCGCCAGTCTCAATGGTAATAACTTGCTCTGAGAATCTCGGGATGTTACAGAGCATCTGGAATGCATTATCCTGTGCGAGCCACCAGCACTGCGGACTCTCAGTCTCGTTGTATAACCGGTCGAGGTTCATCGTTCGATTCATGAGCCGGTCATTGAGCCGAACCTGCAACCGGTCAGGGTCACCTACGTTAAATGACCTGTTATCGAAGTTAATGCCAACCAGCGTGCCGGTGGGTTCAGTGGATTGTACCCGGATCCGCAGTCTGTTCCGGTCAAAGTGATCAGCCCAGCAGGTGATGCCGGTACGGTAGTTCACGGGACTATACGTGGACTGATTGCCGATGGCGATCTCGCAGCCGAATCGACCTGTTGCGACACCGCGGGCCATTATTCTGTTTGCGGACCGCCACATCTCACGGTACGGGCCAGAGCCAATCGGGAGATTGACCGCTCCTGTTCTAACGACGACCATGCCGCCTGCGGGCATATCTGCTCGTACCGTGTCTTGCTCAATGGTGAAGGTTACAGCGGTGCCTTGATAGTAAGAACTGAGGATATACGCGGTTAGCTCCTCTGATTCGATCATGATACCGCCTTCGATTTCACCTGCCGTCACCCCGTCGGATAACTCGAATACTGCTTCTGCTGCTGTGCTGGCCATCAGGTTTATGTTACCGCTTGGATTGTCGTGGATCAGGATAGTCTTTGATGCATCGTCTCCAATGACCCGTGTTACCGTTCCGGTTGTTATGTTCTCTTCGTACTGGAAGTTTTCGAAGTAGATCCGATCAAAAACCGGGAAGCCGCTCACACTGTAGTCGATCACCGCGCCGTCAGAATCTATCTCGAAGTTCACATATTCGCCCAGCAAAAAACCGGCGCTGTGCATAAAGCCAAGACCGTGCATGCCACTGCCCTGCCGCATTTCCCGAGCGTACTGATACCGTTCCATAGGATCGATAGGCCCCATTGGGCCCCCGGGACCCATGGTACCGCCCATCTGCGCCTCTGCGGCTATCGTACACAGGACTACCAACCATAACAGAACTGCTACGGTTTTCCTCAACAACGTTTTTTCACTCCCCTTCCTTCTATCCCTCTCCGTCCTCACAAACCCACTGCCGTAAGGTGGATGGGTATACATAAGGCATTTTAAGCTAATCAAACTTCCGGCTCATCAAAATCCTGCATGCGATCGTTTTTTTAACCCACACGCGGAATGACGCGCCCGATGCGGTCTGGTATACGCTTTTCTGATGATGACACGGCCAATCAGCTCGATGGCACAGGAACCGGTGAAGATGGTAAGGTCACGTACGTTAAGATCCCCGTTCGAGATTCTTGAATATATCGAGTAGTGCAAGAAGGACGCCGGCGCCTATTAAGCGCTATCCGAGTAACCGGTTATCACCCAGAACAATTCCGGAAATGACGAGTAAAAGGTCAACCATAGCATATTTAGAAGGGTGCGGTGGTCTCTTGCTTTTTCCTGTTACCCGTGCTGCCCGGGGCAATGAGGGCTAAGACGACAAGGGTTTAGGCACTGTACAGCGGACGCAGCCATCGTGCTTCATTTCCCCCTCTCGGTTCCCAGCGTCTGATCCGTCTTCTTTCGCGGTTCGCTTTCCTTTTGTATCGGCTCATACGCCATGGCACGGTGTGCTTCGATCGTCCTCGCAACGAGTGGGTTTGCGCTCGTTGCGGGGAGCCCTAACGCGTCAAGAACCCGCGCGCATAATTCCTGGGCATTCAGGTCTGGGTTGTCTGCGGAGACCGAACTAACCGCCTTGTGGATGCGGTGCAGGTAATTTAACCCATCATCCAGTGCCTGATATGCCTGATCGCCGATTCGAGGTTCATCCCATGCGGAGAGCAAAACCTGTATTCCATCACGGGCTCGTAACCGTTGTATGGATCGCGCGGACGCGGCGGCATCATCATAGATAGGTACGTCGCCCGGGCGCGGCACCGCGTCGCCGGAGATAAGCGCGTGATCCTCGTCAAGCCAGAGCGAAATCGAGCCCTTCGAATGGCCCGGCGTGTGGAGCACTGCCAAAGTAAGTTCTTTGTCCAGATTTAGCACCTCGTTATCCTCAAGCACGTGGTCGACCGCAACGGAACCACCGACGAGAACATGAAAGTTGGGGATCGGGCGGTCCTGGAATTGCTGTTCCACATTCTCGATCCACGGCCGATCAGCGCGATGCGCCGCAACGGTACAACCGGTTACCTGTTGTATGGCTCGTGCAGCGCCGATGTGATCTGGATGGGCATGCGTGAGCACGAGCGTGGCGATCTCGTCAGGCATTCGACCCGTTTGTTTCAGGTAATCGAAAATCACCTGCTCGGAACCGGCAACGCCGCTGTCAATGAGGCAGATCGTGTCGCCATAAATAAGATAGACGTACACGAATCGTTCGATCCTTGTGCCTGCGGGAGCGGTCAACTGAAAGGGAATCTTTAGTGCATGAATATGCTCGGTGACGTGCATTTGTTACTCCATCACACGGGAGATATACTCTCTCGAATTGAAAACTTTTTGCCAAAATTAACACTCTGAGCTGTTCTATCAGTCAACTCGAACATAATTTTTCCGTATAACCTTTATTTTGTTCTGCCCACTTTGTGTGTACTCTAGCTGCTATGGCTCCAGCAGCTCGAAGCCCGTCTCCTTATCCATCAATCGTTGAGCAGTGGTATCTATCAGTTCGAAGAGGATAACCTCCAGCACGTGCCAGACCTTCACGCCGCAGCGCACGCAGCCCGTTACCGCTCGGTCGTTCCGCCCGCCAGCGATATGCATGTGCAGTACGGGCTTACCGTCTTTATCCGGGAAGATCGTGCCGACGCCCGCGATCTCGTGGACGTCCTCTAAAACATGCTCCATCGGGATGACCGGCTTGCTTCTTCCTTCTTCAGGACCGACGACTAATTTACTGCCTTCGTCGGCGCCGCCAACCGCGATAACGGCTGCTGCGGTGATTGCATGGTCAGCAGCGAAAGCTTCTATGGTCTCGTGGACGATCTCGCCGTCTTCGAGCCGGATAACGAAAACGCGGCCAAAACGGGCCTGGGAGTATTTCATGGGTGGTCAACTTTATACTGTTTACGCCAACACTTCTTTCTTCACAGGAGCATCACCTGTTCACGCAAAATCCGGTCTTTGAGGTACGTAAGCACATCCACCTGCCGCTTTACTGCGTTCGGAGATCCAGTTGCAATCCTGCGAGAATCCGCCGTAGCTTCGCCGCGTGCGAACGAGCCGAAAAGGGCAGCTTGCTTCACCTCATGCTGCTTCACTACGGCAATAAGTGTCTTCTTTAGTTCTTTGAGTTGCTCCTCGCGCATGGTTCACCATAGCACGCCGCAGGTTAAATCCTTTGCCGTTCGTTCGAGTAGCCGCTGTGGCATCGCGAGTATTTGGTACTGTTCACCACGTTGCCGTCTCTAATATGACCCGTTCAAAGACCAGTATCCGCCCCTTCGTGTGTGTATGGCTGAACCCAGAAGCTTCAACTTCCGCGATCATCTTCCCCGCAGACCCGCGGGTCTTCTCGAACGCGAGGTTACCGCCCAGCTTCAGGACGCGGTAGAGTTCTGTGAGCAGCACGTCCAGCCCACCGGCGATGTACCGCAGCCCGAAGAGGAACGCGAGATCGATGCTGCTGTCCGGCAGCCCGGTCTCAGCGGCATTTGCAAGCAGCGGCGTCACGTTCTTCACACCGTCCGCCGCGATCTTCTCCTTCACCCGCGCGATCGCGCGTGGATGCACGTCAATCGCATAGACGACGCCATCCGGCCCCAGGAGTTTGGCGGCAGGGATGGTGAAATATCCCGGGCCACAGCCGACCTCCAGCACGTGTTGACCTCGCGTCAGTCCCGCGGCCGCCAGGAGCTTGTACGGATCCCGGAAATAGTGCAGCAGCCGGTTCTCGTGCATGAGCTCGATCATCCTGTAGGAGAAATCCGACCGGTGTCCCGGGGTATGCCCCTGCTGTCTGCTGCGTCTGTTGCTCATGGGTCTGTACGGTCAGTCGTTAATCCGACCTGAAATAGTCTTTCAGCGCAAGCGCCAGCTCCTCCGGCCGTTCCAGAACAATCGCCTGCCGCAGCAATAGCGGCATGTACCACGAGTCGATATTGAGGTAGTTTGGCCGCGGATTGGGCCGTGCGAGGATCTGCAACCCGGAGAGAAAGCATGTATTTCCGCTCACCATGCGGCCGGAATAGAGGATGAAATTGAATGCGGCAAAGCCATGATCTCCGTAGTACTGCAATACCGCCGCGAGCCCGTTTGCCAGGCTCAGTACGTCCTCTGACGTGAAGGTCATGAAGCTCGGTTTCCTGACGATCGCGCGCACCTCACAGAAGCCAGCAGGCGCGAACGGCACATACCAGTACACATCGCCCGACCGCTCTATTTCCCGATCCTTATTCGCAGCCATCAAGTCCAGCCAGTAATTACCCGCTTCCTCCTTCTCGTACTGCTCTGACGCCTGAATGAGCCCTCTGACCGCTTCGAACGGATGCTGCTGCATCGAGAGCTGCATGTGGTAGTGTATCAAACTCGCGCCGGCGGGTGGCAGGTAATTGCCGCCGATCACGGGGTACACGAGCTGCTCATTCTTGCGATAGGCTTTCGTGATACAGTCGAGCGCGGCCTGGAGGAACCGGGTAAGGAGCGCAGGCTCGCACGCGTTGAGCGGGAGATGGTGCAGCTCAGGCGAGGTAATCACGGCCTCGAAATCAGTCCGCGGGTACAGGTTCGGGAAGACGCGGACGTCGTCAAGCGTGATGGTCGGTTCGTCGAGCTGCGCGGGCGAGAACGTCGCAGCTACCTGATCGATGAGCGGGCGGCAGAAGGGGCAGTTCGCCCGTGAGGCCGCAATCAGCTCCGCTAACCACGCATCATCACGAACACTGTATATTTCCGTCCATTTTTCCCGTAAATGCGGGCACAGAACAGAGAGACGCGCGGTCAGCGGATCCCAGCGATACTCGAGCTCGTGGTGCGTGATGGTGCCATCCGCGGCCTGGACCTCCACCGTTTTGCGCTCACTTCTGAACGTTATCGGCATTTTCCCTCCCCATTGTCATGAGGGCGTCTTTTTATTTATACCTCCTCATTCAGTCAGAACCATAACCTCTCGATATGCTCTCTATCCATACTTACCAGATACCACGGTGATATTCTGCCGTCATTCGCCGGTAGTAACGCGCAGCTATCCGGTCGTTTCTGAAGTCTTCCGGGATTTTGCTCTCTCTCTGCTTCATGATCACAATTCCCCTCCTGTGTATCCTTATGTGCCGTACTGATCATGGTCGTACATTCTCTGGAAGACTCGGCAGATCACCAACCCCAGCCACAACCTGAGATCCTTATCGCTTTTCGCCTTCAGTAAGTACAGGTGCCACAGGCCGCCCTCTCACTGGTTCGTCACAAACCATTCCAGTGCTTCCTGTAGCTTCGGCTCGTCCGGCCTGAACCCCAGGAGCTCACCGGCGGCCCGTGCCGCGGCTGTCGCCCGGTAGGTTTCTTGCGCGGCGAAGGATCATATGTGACGACGGTCGCGTAAGATCAGGCGCCAGGTTGCGGAAATCATCGCGGTCACGTCCAGCCGGGCACCCGCGGTTCTCAGGGGAAGCGCCCAGCTGCCGTCATCATAGTGCAGACGATCCAACCATTCTGTCATGTTCACTGCTACGTAGGAGAATGCGGGTCGGTTAGTTATAGATAGCAGAAATCGTGCATCGTCACGGGCTCCGCAGCTTCCTCTGGTTTTGTATCCGTGGTCGTGCGCGCAATTAACGCCTTTTATTTATACCCGGTTCACCCTATCCCTACGTATGAATCTCATCTCGATCTTTGACTTAACGCCTGCCGCGCTCGAAAAGATCCTCGAACGCGCGCACGTGCTGAAACGAGCGAGGAGAGCGGGCATGAAGGTAAGCACCGAGCTTACCGGGAAGACCCTGGCACTGATCTTCGAGAAGCCCTCCACGCGCACCCGCGTCTCGTTCGAGGTGGCGATGCGCGAGCTGGGTGGGCATGTGCTCTCGCTCTCGGCGAGCGAGCTCCAGTTGGGGCGAGGCGAACGGGTGCAGGAGACCGCGAAGGTGTTCTCATCATACGTGGACGCGGTGATGATCCGCGCGTACCAGCACGCTACGGTAGAAGCGTTCGCGCAGTATGCTGCTATTCCCGTGATCAATGGTCTGACCGATCTCGAGCATCCCTGTCAGATTCTCGCGGATCTCATGACGATTCAGGAGTACAAGCAGCGATTACAGGGCGTGACCGTGGCGTGGTTCGGCGACGGGAACAACGTCTGCAACTCGCTCATTGGCGGTGCGGCACTGACGGGCATGGCGGTTCGTGTTGCGTGCCCGGCGGGCTACGAACCCGCGGCGGCGCTCGTGGAACGAGCACGGAGCATAGGCTGCGATGTACAGATAACCCAGAGCCCGGAAGAAGCTGCTACGGACGCTGATGTGTTATATACCGATGTCTGGGTCTCTATGGGCGACGAGGCCGAGCGCGAGCAGCGATTACGGGATATGAAGCGCTACCAGGTGAACGAGCGGATAGTGGCGCATGCAAAGGCCGATGTGCTCGTGATGCACTGTATGCCGGTCCATATAGGCGAGGAGATGACCGAGGACGTCCTGTATTCTGCGAACTCGGTGATCTTCGAAGAGGCTGAGAACCGGCTCCACGCGCAGAAAGCGCTCTTATCACTTCTCCTTTCACCGGAGGTTTGAACGAACCGCGTGCGTGTGCTTTGTTTTGCTTTATCGACCCCCAGAATCCTCGCGCTCCCGGTGATGGTGGCTATGAATGATGTGGTCCCGTCAGTACACGCCGTGAAGAACTTGAAAGATTTTTAAAACGCTCGCGCCCTTTACAGTTACACAGCGGGAGAGAGGAATAGAAGATGGCCGAGCCAGTGATGGATGAGGGATTCCCGTTCGACATCAATCCGATGTATGAGGGCGAGCGGGTACGGAAAGCGGGCATGTTCGTTGAGCTGGGCGGACCAAGCAAGCCGAGCTTTGAGCTCGTGCTCTTCGAGCCCGAGCCCGATAAGATCACCGACGGTGAGGTGACGCTCATTGGCCCGGATCTGCGGGATATGGAAGAAGGTGGGCAGTACCCGTACGCCATGATTTACCGGGTCTACGGGGAGCAGATCGAGAAGGATCTTGAACCGGTGATCGAGCGTCGGAACCACGAGTTCCAGGGCTATTTGCAGGGTTATATGCACCTCAACCAGCGCTCGGAGGTATGGGTCAGGATCAGCAAGGATGCGGTCAAGAAGGGGTTGCAATCACTTAAGCAGATAGCAAGGGCGAGTGTGATGCTCTTCAAGGCGGAACTGCCGTTCATCGAGAAGATGGAAGCCACGTATATCACCGATGAGGGCGAGGTACTCAAGCGGCTGGAGGAGGCGAACAGGATCTACGAAGCGCGCGATCTCCGGGTACGGGACCTCCACGACGAGGATGTGGACGAATTTTATCAGTGCACGCTCTGCCAGTCGTTTGCGCCAACGAACGTCTGCGTGGTCGCTCCTGATCGAACCGCGCTCTGCGGTGCGATGAACTGGTTTGACTCGCGTGCTGCCGCGCGCGTGGATCCTGAAGGCCCGAATGCGCCCATACCCAAGGGCGACTGCATCGATCCGATAGGGGGGGAGTATACGGGCGTCAACGAAGCGGCCGTGAAGTTGTCAGGCGGCGAGTTCAATGCGATCAAGCTCCATTCGTTCCTCGAGCAGCCGCACACCAGTTGCGGGTGCTTTGAGGTCGCGGGTTTTTATATTCCCGAGGTTGATGGTATCGGCTGGGTGCATCGCGGCTCCCAGGTTGCAGATACGCCGATCGGGCTGCCGTTCTCTTCGATTGCGAGCTCAGTTGGCGGCGGCAAGCAGGTCGAAGGGTTCCTCGGCATCGGCATCCAATATTTCTACAGCCCCAAATTTATCCAGTACGACGGCGGCTGGCAGCGGGTGGTCTGGATGGCGTCCGATCTCAAGGAGCGCGTGCGGGATGCTATACCCCCGGAGCTGTGGGACAAGATCGCGACCGAGAAAGAGGTAAAGAACATCGAAGAGCTGCGTGAGTTCTTACGGACTGCTGAGCACCCGGTGATGACGGGTGTGGTGCGCGCGGCCGACGGCGTGCAAATTACGGACGGTTGGGCTGCTCCTGCAGCGGTTGCGGCCGTGGCGGATGCGGGAGTTGCGCGTGCTCCAGAAGCAGAACTATCGGCTGGGGCGCTATCGGAAGCAGGAGCGATCTCATCGGTTTCGCTCGCGCAGGTGCTGCAAGCAGGTGGCGCATCGCCGGTGACCATAGTCCTCAAAGATGCGGATATCCGGATCGGAAAGATCATCATCAAGAAGCGCGAGGCGAAGTAGCCAGGGAAGTTATTTATAGCAAACGTTATTATACAACAGGCTCGTGAATAGCAGAGGTGGGGTGAGGACAATTACAGCTGATATAACCGATCTCCTAGAACAGTACCAAGAGCAGATAAACGCACGACTCGCGTGGTTCTTCGATGCTAAGATCGAGGAAGCGTCCGGTATTTCGAGGCACACGCGCGACGTGGTTGCCAGCGCGAAAGAGTACACGCTGCGCGGTGGTAAACGGCTCAGACCAATCTTCTGTATCTACGGCTACAAATGCCTGCGTGCGGATAACGAAGAGGCCATACTCGATGCGGCCATCTCGCTCGAGCTGATGCAGAGCTATCTTCTGATTCACGATGATATTATGGATGAGGATGAGCTGCGCCGCGGCAACAGGACTTTCCATATCCTCTGCAAGGAGCTTTGTGAGCGCGAATTTGGGGTAACGAAGGCGCATAAGTTCGGTGAGAATGTCGCAATAGTAGGTGGTGATTTATTGGAATCGTACGGCGCGGAGGTCTTAGCCACCTCGTCATTTAAGAGCGAGTATGTTCAGAAGGCACTGGCAGCGTACGCGAAAATCGTGAAGAACGTCGGTTACGGCCAGATCCTGGATCTCACGGCAGAACGTAAGGGTAGCTTCAGCGAGGATGAGATCCTCACGATCCACCATTTGAAGACCGCGAGCTACACCATCGAAGGGCCGCTCCACATTGGCGCGCTCCTCGCTGGCGCGACTGAGGCGGATTTGACTGTGCTCAGCACCTATGGCATCCCGCTGGGCCTGGCGTTCCAGATTCAGGACGATATTCTCGGTCTGTTCGGTTCGGCGGGTAAAACGGGCAAGCCGGTGGGCTCTGATATCCGCGAGGGCAAGAAGACGCTTCTGATCCTGCACGCGCTGGAGCGGTGCAGCGAGGCTGATAAAGCGGTCATCTTGAACGCGTTGGGCAACGATGCGGTGACGGATGGTAAGATCGAAGCGGTTCGCGCGATCGTCAGATCGACCGGCTCGCTCGAGTATTCGAAGGCGCTGGTACGAGAGCTGATCGAAAAGGCCGTTGCGACCATCTCAGGCTCCCGGTTCAGGGCCGAGGCGCAGGCGTTCCTGGTGGCGATTGCGGATTTCATTGGAAGACGGGATTACTAACAGAGCATTCAGGAATGTCGTGGTGGGTGGTCTTATTTGAAGGTCATGCATATGTTTTTTTCCCGGGTGCCGGTAAATAGAACCCAAAGTAACTTTTGCCGTGAGGACTTATTAACACTACTATCTCTGCAGGTGGGGTGCTTCACAGATGCGGTTAGTGGTGGGGGTTACGGGCGCGAGCGGCGTCATTTACGCCAAAAGACTGCTCGAGGTATTGAACGATACGGGCGTGGAAGTCGATTTGATCGTTACCGAGCCGGCGGCCTACCTGATCGACTATGAGCTTGGGCTCTCGTGTGCGGACTTTGCGGCACTCGCAACGACGCGGTGGGATATCGCGGACTTTGCGGCGGACATTGCCAGCGGCACGCAATCTCGCGACGGGCTGATCATCATTCCCTGCACGATGAACACCGTGGCGAAGATGGCGCACGGTATCGCGGATAATCTGCTCCTGCGTTGCAGCGAGGTGATGCTGAAGGAGAACCGGAAGCTTGTTATCGTGCCCCGGGAGACGCCGCTGCACGAGACGCATCTCGAGAATCTGCTCAGGCTGAGGCGGAGGGGCGTCACGATTATTCCACCCATAACCGCGTTTTATCATCACCCGGCGACGATCCTCGAGATGGTAGATTATATCATCGCCAAGATCCTTGACCAATTCGCCATTCCCCACGAACTGATCGAGCGGTGGCAGAAGCCAGAAGGAGGTAGCGCAGATGATGACTCACGCTGACCAGCATGAGTTACTCTTTGTCAAGTGGGGCGGTTCGCTCATTACGGAAAAGAGCGCACCCTTCACCCTCAACTACGGGGCGGTCACGCGGCTCGTGAAGGAGCTTAAGGACGCGCTTGAGGCAGATGCTCAGTTGCAGGTACTGATCGGGCACGGCGGTGGCTCGTTCCCGCATCCCGTTGCGCAGAGCTACAGGACCGGGGAGGGTTTCATCCAGGATACCAGCGTACGCGGGTTCGCGTTATGCCAGAATGCCGCGTCAACCTTAAATCGGCTCATTGTGGACCTCATGACGGATTACGCGATTAATGCGGTCTCCATCCAACCGTCGGCCTGCTGCATCACCACGAATGGTACAATCGTTGAATTCTTCACCCAGCCCCTGGAGGCTGCGCTCGAGCATGGTCTTGTCCCGGTCATCTTTGGTGATTGCGTCTTTGATACCGCGCGGGGTTGTGCAATTGTAAGCACGGAGCAGCTCTTCCTGCACTTAAGTGCTCTGCTCCAACCGGCGCGCGTGCTGATCCTTAGCCTGGTGAATGGTGTTTATACTGCTGATCCGCACAAAGATACGAGCGCGCGAATCATACCGGAAATCGAGCTTGAGCAGCTCGCGGATATCGAGGGCTATCTGAGCGGCTCGTATGCTGTGGATGTAACCGGCGGCATGGCGAGCAAAGTAAAGGAGCTTGTCAGGATCGCGAAGTGCGGTATTGAATGTGAGATCATGAGCGGAGCGCCCGGCAATCTGAAGCGAGCGTTAGCAGGCCAGCGCGGTATTGGCACCTGTATTAACCCGGTACAGAGACGTGGGCGTATAGAAAAGCTATAAACGAGGAGTACCAAGAGACTTACGTGCGGAAATGGAGAAGAAGCTAACGCTGGCGGATTTTGTGCGGTTGCTGAGCGAGTACGATATTGTTGAGTTAGAGGACGTCAAGATCCGTGGCGATATCGAACTGGAATTCGAAAGTACACGGGGCGTCACCTTACCACCGGTGCTTGATCAGGCGATACGGGCGGCACTCGGCCTACCCGGTGCGGCGGTTACGGCGGAGGCGGCCAAACCGGTAGAATACCGGCCGGTGGCCTTCGAAGCACGGCGAGTCGAATGGCCGGGAAAGATAGAGGAAGTCACGCTCGGAGCTACTGCGGCAGATGGTGGTACGCGCGCCAGCACGATAACGATCGGCGGCGAGCAAGCCTTACCGTTCTATATTTTCGACATGTCCATGCCGCATGCACCCGTTATCTCTCTCGATTGTTTTGATATGCCTGTCTCGCTTGCGAAAGCAGTGCGCTCTTTTTATGCGGACGTCATGGAAGATCCTGCGGAATGGGCGCGGAAGAATGTCCAGGAGTTCGGGGCGGAGATGGTAACTATCCATCTGATCAGCACGGATCCGATGCTTCGCGATACTCCGGCACGAGCGGCGGCGAAGACCGTAGAGGAGGTTTTACAGGCGGTGAAGGTGCCGTTGATCATCGGTGGCTCGGGCAATCCTGAAAAGGACCCGGAGGTGCTCGAGGCGGCGGCTGCGGCGGCGGCGGGTGAGCGCTGTCTCATCGCCTCGGCGAACCTGAATATGGACTACGAGCGTATAGCAAAGGCGGCCGTTACGTACGGGCACGCGGTGCTCTCGTGGACGCAGCTCGATATTAACGCGCAGAAGACCTTGAACCGGTACCTCTTCAAGCTCGGGGTGCCACGGGAGGACATCGTCATTGATCCCACGACGGCAGCGCTCGGCTATGGCCTGGATTACGCGTTCACCAATATCGAGCGGATCAGAATTGCGGCGTTAAAGGGCGATACCGATCTGGCCTTTCCCATTTCCTGCGGCATCACGAACGCCTGGGGTGCGCGCGAGGCGTGGATGAAAGAATCGCCGATCAAGGCGGATTCAGACTGGGGCCCGGCAGGGTACCGTGGTCTGGCATATGAGTTCATAACGGGCTTGACGCTGGGGCTTGCTGGTGGCGAGTTGTTCATGATGATGCATCCCCAAGCTGTAGCGGGAGTCAAGAGCATGACGCAGCTGCTGTTCGGAGCGCAGGAAGCGCCAGAAGCTGCACCGGCGATCTCGCTTGAGGATTGGGTCACGTGGTCAGGAGGTGCGGGTAATCGATGAAGCTGAAGAGCCCGATGGAGATCTGGAAGTATCTCCCGGGGACAAACTGTGGTGATTGTGGCGAGAAGACCTGCTTGGCGTTCGCGTCGCTGTTGAAGGAGCGCAGCAGGGTTTTAGCGGATTGTAAACCACTCTTTGCAGATGCGCAGTACGCAGAGAAGGCAGAGCAGCTGACAGACCTGTTAGCACCGGAGATTCGCGCAGTCACGATCGGCACAGGCACGAAAGCGCTGCAGATAGGCGGTGAGGACGTGCTGCATCGGCATGAACTCACCTTCTTCAATCGAACCGCGCTGGTGTTTGACGTCTGGGATACGCTGGACGAGGCTGCCGTGAGGGAGCGCGTACGCCGTATAGCGGCCTGGCAGAAGTTTTACGTTGGCGATTTCCTCATGGTTGATGCGATCGCGATTCGCGCCGTTTCGGGTGATGCGCAAGCGTTTGCAACCTGCGTGAAGCGGGTAGCAGCGGAGACGGACTTACCGCTCGTGCTCTGCTCGCTCGACCCGGTCGTTCTGGAATCGGGTCTGAGACTGGTAGCTGATCGTGCTCCACTGCTCTATGCAGCGACGAAATCCAACTGGCAGGCTGTTCTGAACCTGGCGAAGAGCTATAGCGTTCCTGTGACGGTTTTTTCAACGAATCTCGACGAGCTCGCCAGTCTCGCAGCGACGTTCGCGTCGGCGGGTCTCGAGGATCTCGTTCTGGATCCCGGCATGTTCCCGACGGGCGAAGGGCTCGCAGCAAGCTTTTCGAGCTTCGTGCAACTTCGACGTGCGGGGATCGTGGATGGTACTGACAGCGTTGCTTATCCGTTACTGGCCGTGCCAATGACGGCCTGGCTGATCTACGAGCACGAAGACGCGCTAGCAGCATCCTACTGGGAGGCTATGCTCGCGACCATTGGCATCATCAAATACGCGGATATCATGATATTGCACTCGATCGAGCCACATTCGTTGATCGCCGTGCGCACGCTCGCGGCAAACATCTATACGGACCCACGCCGCCCGGTAAGTGTCGAGCCAGGTCTGCGCGTGATCGGTGTACCGACGCCAGATTCGCCGCTTTTCATCACGACGAATTTCGCGCTGACCTACTACACGGTCGAGAGCGATCTCTCGTCCAACAAGATCGATGCATTTTTGATGGTTGCGGATACGGATGGTATCGGCGTGGAGGCGTCAGTAGCAGGCGGGCAGCTCACAGCGGAAAAGATACGGGAGACGCTGGAGCTCTGCGAAGCGGAATCGAAGGTAACGCATCGGACCCTGGTGGTTCCCGGGCTTGCGGCGCGACTCTCGGGCGAGACCGAAGATGTTACTGGCTGGCGCGTGCTGGTCGGGCCACGGGACAGTGGTCGTATACCCGGGTGGATGGACGAGTACTGGCCGCCGGAATCGTAGTGGACAGAACATGACCTGGGCTGTGTGGTTAACGGGCCTTCCTGGTAGCGGCAAGACGGCCGTTGCGCAGCGAACACGAAGCTTGTTGGAGGCGCGCGGCATCAGCAGGGTACAGGTGCTCGAGCTCGACGAGATCAGGAAGTTCATCACGCCGAAACCGACGTATTCGGAGGACGAGCGCGAGATCGTTTATGCAGCACTGGTCTATATGGCGAAGCTCCTTGTGGACTCGGGCACGCCGGTGATCATTGATGCGACGGCGAATCGCAGACGATATCGCGACCGTGCACGGGCGGTCATCCCGAAGTTCGCGGAGGTGTACCTTACCTGCCCGCTGGAGCTCTGCAAGGCACGAGAACGGGCGAGGAAAGCGGAACATGCGCCTCCGGGTATTTACCAGAAGGCTGAGTCGGAAGCAGCGACGGTGCCTGGCGTGAACGTGCCGTATGAGGCGCCGCTGCAGCCCGCGGTGGTCGTGGACTGCGAGCGCATGAGCGTTGGTGAGAGCGCGGAGAAGGTAGCGGCGTTTATCATCGGGCGATTTATCTCGAAATGATTAACGGCTGTTCGTGTGGAGTCGCTACTTACGCCGGCCGCTCGAGTCGTGATTCGCCGCAGCCGGTTCGCGGTGCTCGATCGCGTAGCACACGTCAGCTTCTTCCGGTCAGGTACGCGTGATCCTTTGCAGGCTTCACCACGGCCGAGCGCGTTATGTATGAATCCGGATAGCGGTTCGCGACCGGCGAAGAAGATTCAGAGAGAGAGAGAGAGCGTAAATAAAGAAAGGATAAAAAGTAAAAGGATCGGTAATGGATCAATCCACTCTGCGCTCAGCGTTGAGCGCCGTGCGGAGAGACCAGATTCAGAGCGTCTTCTTAATCTCGTCGATAACCGCCTTGACCTTGTCAGTCGTCTTGTAGATCCGAATCGCTTTTCCCTTCGACTTCGGCTGCTCAGAGATCTCGTACTTGCTCGTCAGGAATTCGTGCTCCTCGAGCGTATCGAGGTGGTAGGAGACGAGCCGTCGCTCTGCGCCCATCGCTTTGCTTATCGCGTTGATGTGCAACGGGTTCTCGGAGAGTAGCTCTACAATCCTGTACCGTATGGGATGTAAGAGCACATGCGCTTCTTTCACTAATGTGTCGTCCATTTTCATCATGAGTAGGTTTTAGTGCGGCGAGTATATAAATATTCAAACAAACTACTATATAAACATAAAAAATATTATCTAGTGCGTAAATATCTCCGGGCACAGACGTCGAGGGCTACGGCACCCGGCACTCATGAAACCCGTTAAAGGAATGGGCGTGCAGTATAAAGAACTTAAGGCAGACTATGGTTTACGTTTACAGCATTCAACACGGACGCGAACGCGACAGCGGCAAGAAGCGCGAAGAACCGTATGGAAGCGTTACCATGAGCCTCACGGAATTCAAAGCGCGGCGAGATTTTCGTAAAACGAAGGAGCCGTCGGGAGCGGAAGAAGGCGGGAGAGCGGAGCTCTTTGTCATCCAGAAACACGACGCTCGCAACCTGCACTATGACTTCAGAATCAGCGTGGACGGCGTACTGGTGTCCTGGGCGGTACCCAAGGGCCCGTCAACGGATCCGCGCGAGAAACGGCTTGCGATAAGGACTGAGGACCATCCCCTGAGCTACGCCGAGTTCGAGGGCGTCATTCCTGAAGGCGAGTACGGGGCTGGCACCGTCATGGTCTGGGACCGGGGAACGTACGAGAACCTTAATGAAGACGAGCGTGTTGCCGAAGGACTCGAGAACGGTCACATCAAAATCAACCTGAAGGGTGAGAAACTGAAGGGTGGCTACGCGCTTACGGAAACGAACAGTGAAAAGAACTGGTGGATCCTGGTCAAGACCAGGGACGATGCGGCCGACGCCCGTAGCAACCCGACCAGTACGCGGCCCCGGTCCGTGTTAACCGGAAGGACGCTGAAGGAGATACAGGAGGAGGAGGGTACATAGTGTAATGTCCCTCGTCCGTTTCGCACGTCAGCGGGATGATATTCTCAAGCCATATGGTCAGATCGACGTCCTCCTGCTGTACGCCATAGTAGCGGAAAAAATCGGCCCTTACCTCGCAGGGCGGGAGATCGCGAGCAGGATCTGGCTTCCGGGTAAAGGCGGAGGCCGGCCGTACATCATAAAACGCGGCTCCAAGGACGAGCCGCTCTATGTTAATGAACTGGCGGATGCGGTAACCCCTGAGTTCCTGAAGCTCCGAGAGGAAGAGAAAAAGCTTTCCCGGGCCGAAGAGGAGTTAACACCGGTTCAGCGTAAGGTGTGGCATTATTTCGTTCCCCGCAAGCTGGTCAATTTCTTCTACGCGACCAATACGGAAGACCCTTCAGGTGATATAGACCGGGTCTTTCTTGATCTCGACCGCGGACAGGGCGTTACCGCAGCGCAAGCTCAAGCGGCCACCGTCATGTTACTGGAGCTGATTCGAAGTGACGATGAACTCATGGATTTAACGGGTGGGAAATGGCCGTTCACCTATTGGACGGGTAACTCGTTCCATGTCATACTGCGCCTCAAAGACGCACAGCCCCACAGCTTCTATGATAAGAAATTCAAATACAGTACCAGCGACCCTGAGGGCTCGTTCACCGGCCGCTGGGCGAAGCAGCTCACTAAGAACGTGGACTGTGAGGTTGCAGGCGGCCACGAGAAGAAGGAGAACCGACTGAACATCGATCCCTCACAGACACCACCCGGGAAGCTCTGCCGGGTGCCACTTGGATCTATTCACGTCAGTGACCCGGAAACCATTGACGGGTTCTCGATCCCGGTGACCAACCGCATGCTCAAGCGGAAAAATCTCACGGAGACGCTCGTCCACCTGCAAGCGAAAGATATCCTGTCGGAAATAAACAAACTGGCTGCGAGGGTCCCTGAACCGGGGTAATCTAGGTAGAGCTTGGACCGTGAAATTCCGCACTTAGCCTGATGAGCGTAGCGTGATAAAAATAGAAAAAGAGAAGAGGGAAAAAATTACCTCTTCTTTCTTACCACTGTATACGTAGCGACAATGCTCAGCAGTCCCACGAGTGCCGCGAGTCCGAATGGCGTTATTACGGGCGCCTGGACCGCACAGAGCGGGCACTGTCTCAACGGAGCGTTGTCTCTTTGCCCTGCTGTTCCCGGTATCAGGTACGGATCCTCCGGTAGTCCGGGTGCAGGCTCCCAGTAATTCCCATCCCAGTTGTTGCTCTTACCGCAGTGGTCATCAATGGCCTGAGGCGGCCCGTTGTAGAAGAAGCAGTTGCCGTGGATCTCGTTCTCATCGGAACTCGAATTGATGTACACCCCGCATCTAGCTCCGCCCGTGTTGTTCCTGATCATGTTCCGCTCGATCACGTTGTTCCAGGAGCCGAGCAATACGATACCCGCCAGGTTATCCTCGATGTAGTTATCCACGATCTCGTTGTCCCACTCGTCAAGCAGCAAAATCGCGAGCAAGTTATCGTGAATCATGTTGCCAGCGATGGTGTTATAGCACTGCGGCGGCGCAAAATCATAGGGTGATACGCCAATAGCGGTGAGAAGGAAACCGATCATGCAGTCCGTAATGTCACTGTTCTGGAACGTATTGTCCCAGGACCAGACCAGGAGCACGCCGAGATCGATCGGTGGCCCGTTGCCCGCAGAGATCATCAGCCCGTCAAAGAGGTTATCGCCACTCAGGAGCAGGAGCACACCAAATGTGGTCTCAGGACTACCGGAGTAGAGGTCTGAGATCGTACACCGGTAGAACTCATTGTAGTCCGCGAGGATAAACAGCACCACGCCGCAGGCGGCATCTGAGCCGTTAATATGCGCGACGTTGACCCTATCGTTGAAGGTGTTGTTCATGGCAATAGCGAGCTTGATACCGACCGCGATGCTCCCGTCCAGAGCTTGCTCGAATTCCTCCAGGGTCGCAGTTTCTGCGTCGAAGAAGTTTTGAGCTGTCAGAGGAGTTTCACAAAGCCCGTTGGCGAGGATATAGGAAACGTCAGTGTCATCGTTGAAGGTATTGAAGAACGATAGTAGCAGAAGTATTCCTGCAGCTTCGCCGCACTCGGCCATCACGTACGAGACCTTCGTGTGGTCATTGAACAAGTTGAAGTTTGAATCTGCCAGGAAGATACCGCAGGCCATCGCGCCATCCAGTGATACGTCATCCAACTCTAACTCGGTCGTTAACTCGGACGTAATACCATCGCCAAAAAACGCGCCGCTTGCCACACCAACCAATCCGGAGGAGTAAATGTAGGAGACCTCAGTCTTTGTATCAAAGGTATTGTTGTCCGATACTGCCAGCACGATGCCGAACGCCATGCCCTCTGCAGAAACGTTCATCACGGACGTGGCGCTGAATGAGTTGTTCATTGATGCACCCGTCACGATACCCGCGGCACCTTCGTATCCCGAGATATTGGTAACCAAATTGGTAATGAACGAGTTATTATGTGAGTTGTTCACCGCAATACCATAGGCGTCAATTCGGTCTGTGATATTCATTACCACGTTGTTCGCAATGGTGGACGTGCTAACATTATCCATAAAGATCCCGGCCACATCTGCAGTACCACCCCATGCGTCCCGTATTGTGAACCCCTCGAGCGTAACCTCCGTTGCGTCTTTTATGGTGACGACGTCCAGATTCACGCTGGCGGACTTTATGATGGTCTGAGCAGGGCCTGCATCTGATTGGATGGTCAATCGGGACTTGTTTATCAGGATGTTCTCGTTGTAGGTGCCCGGGCAGACGATAAGGGTATCGCCTGCAGACGCATTGTCTATCGCATCTTGAATGGTCAAATAGTAAGCTTCGCCGGTGGTGCAGGGCGGAGCTGATTGGTTCACCACGAGCGTCGCGGCGGACGCGACCCCGGAGAAGAGGAGCAGGGTAAAAATCAGCAGAATCGCAGGTAAGGCTACTGTGCGCACTACTGTCGTTTTTCTTCCAGTTTCACTCATCAATCTTTCACCTCCTAGTTTAATAATGAATGAGAAAACGGGGACGTACTATAAAAGCCTTTCGCTTCCCCCTCAACACGTCCCCCTCAATACCGCAATGGCGAAATTGTTTTACGATTCCTGACCTTACGCACCCGAAAAACAAGATAGAAGCGGCAGAAACAACACTTCTTCTCCTTTGTCCGCTTTCTGACGAGTGGATGAGAAGAGGATTGTTTATGCGGTCGGTTGTGCAGTGCACACCGGGTAGCGAGAACAAGAGCCTGTGCACTGCTGCCAGAATGTGCAAAAGCGGAACAAAAAAAAAAGAGAGAGGGAGCTAAAATTTTATTCCCTTTTTCTCCAAATTGCTACCGCGAGGACAACGCTTAACAGCCCGATCAAGGAGAACACACCGAGTGTACTGAACGCTGGCACCTGTATGCCACCGCACTCCGGGCATTGCTCAAAGGGGAAGAGCAACCATGGTTCAAAGTCTACATTGGCACTTACTTTGTCACCCGATCCCGGGGAATGGGATGGTCCGCTGGGATCGCCCCACCAGTTATTCTCTGCTTTGAGTACATAACATGTGTCGCTGTTTAGTATGCCATATTCGCTGTTGCCTTCAATGTTATTGCACGTGACCAGAACGCTCTCATCCACTACGGTTCCCTGGAGGACACCTTCCGCTCGAACACAGTTCTGCACCCATATACCGTATGTATGCCCTGTTATTTCGTTGTGCGAAATGAGCAGATTTGTGGGTACTCCAGCGCAGAAACCAATGGCGTGGCTAGGAGCTCCACACCACGTGCTGCCCGCGAAGTTATTCCAGACTATCCGGACATCATCGCCCGCTATACCACCACAGGCTGCTTCGCAGTCACGGAAGATATTCTCTCGTACCAGGATATGGCTGGCGCTTTCAAAATAAATACCACTCTTACAATCAGTTATTTCGTTATTTTTGATCTCCCAATGTTCGTACCCGTCGACGAAGCCAATGCCAACACCTAAATAATCTATTTTGTTATTCTGGATTATTCCCGGATCGTTCTCAGTGCCATTGGCACGGATCTGAATGCCGGTCGTACCAGCAGTTGTTGTGATGTGGAATCCTTGGATGATGACCGGTGATTTTGCTTGTATGACTTGTTGTGAACCCCACTGGACAATGGTATCAGAACTGCCGTGCCCTACCAATTTCAAATAATCTTTGCCTACAGGGATTTTAACCCGCTCCGTATAGGTACCGGCGGCCACGTAGATGGTTTCGCCTGCGCTCGCGTTATCGACCGCCGCCTGAATGGTGGTATAGCAGGGGGTATTACCATCGCAGATGCCGTCTGGGTTGACATACCGGTCTATCGCTAAACATCCCGGTACTGCCCCGAGCAGGAATATCGCTGATAGGACGACGATTATGAGAATATTCGCCTTCATATCTTCTTCTTTTCACCTCCTAAGTTCTTCCGAACCAAGAAATGTTGCTTCGGTGTACATCTTTGTGGGGTAAGGATATATAAAACTTTCGAAAATATTTTATCCATAACCTTTTCAACGTACGCTCTTTGAGCATCTGGAACGACGCTGGGACCGCGTAGCTGATCCAAAACGTACTCTACGACCGCTTCAGTGGCAGTCTCACTCGCGCTTCGCCCGTTTTTGATCGCGCAGCGGCACGAAGTACCGCTCGCCGGTTTGTAGCTCCACGCCCTCGAGCCCCTCGCCCGGCACGATCTTATCCACCGCTATTCGTTTGCCCGCAAGCTCGATAACGTCGCCCACGGTGTACCCCGGCAGACGGACGAGAAAGGTCACCCGGTAGACTTCCCGGCCACCTCTGCGGCCGTAGAGCTTCCGGCTCTCAAAGTAGTTCCCGCCCCGGTGCTTCACGATCGCCTTCGCCATCCTGCGGCCGCATTCAGCGCTGCTCACGTAGAGGTCAAGCCCCTCCTTCAAGAGCTGCTGCTTCGTGACGAACTCCTCCGTGCTCAATACTGCATATGCGAGCTCTACTGCCGCTTCCAGTTCCTCTTCGGTCGGTGTTCGCCAATCTGCGCGTATCTGCACGATCGCGGCGTAATAGCCGCCCGCGATCCGGCTACACTGCGCGCAGATCGCGCGCCGCACCGGCACGGTGAATTCGGCGCGCTCCACCACGTCCAGATCCTTTATTCGTGCCTGCACCCGCAGACACACGTGTGCGCTTCGCGCGGCTTCGTCATACGCTATTTCTGCTTCCCGGAATTCGACCGGGCATTCGGGACCATGGGTCTTGCTGATCGCTCTCCGTACAGCATCCTCGACCACAGCTTCGAGGTCGGTGCGCTCATTGCCCTTGAAGAAGCCGCCACAGTGCGGGCACACGATCACGCTCGCACGCACCTCTTCCGCGATACGATCTGGCGCCAGAAGCGTGAGTCCGGCGCGGAAGCAGGCCTCACAGAGATTCTCGAAGAAGGTATCGGTCTCGATACCGCATTTGGGGCAAAAAGACCGCCAGCGCGATCTCACGGGATTCCTCTCATACTCGGTCATTGATCTTTCGTTCAGATGCGATGAAACCCAGACGTGGCTGTAGCTGTTCGTGCACCTACCTACTAAAAGTATAAGGGCGTCACCTTTATTGTTATCACCGTGCAGGATGGGCCATGGACGAAGAGATCGAGTACGCGAACGTGGGCCTTAAAGCGGGCTTGGAGATCCACCAGCAGCTGGATACGGGGACAAAGCTCTTCTGCAACTGCCCCACGCAGCTGCGGGAGAAGAAGGACGCGACGCTCACCTTTCTGCGGTACCTCCGTGCCTCGAAGAGCGAGATGGGCGAGGTGGACGCAGCGGCACGTGAAGAGGCGAGCATCAGCCGTGCGTTCATTTACAAAGGGTATGACAGCACCTGCCTGGTGGAGAACGACGAGGAGCCGCCGCGTGAATTGAATCAGGAGGCGGTTGATATCTCGTTAGAGGTCGCGCTGCTCCTGAACATGGCGCTGGTAGATGAGATCCACACGATGCGGAAGATCGTGATCGATGGCTCGAACACCTGTGGCTTCCAGCGCACCGCGTTAATCGCGACCGATGGCTGGCTTGAGACCGCGGAAGGGACGGTGCGGGTGGATTCGCTCTGTCTGGAGGAGGATGCGGCTCAGAAGATCGAGACCGAGGGCACCGCGGTAAGCTATTCTCTCGACCGCCTGGGCATTCCGCTCGTCGAGATCGGCACCGCGCCGGACATCAAGACGCCGGAGCAGGCGGTGCACGTTGCTGAGCAACTGGGCATGATCCTCCGGTCCACGGGCAAGGTGAAACGCGGTTTGGGGACGATCCGTCAGGATATCAATATCTCCATCGCAGCGGGCGCGCGCGTGGAGATCAAGGGCGTGCAGGAGTTGCGCTTGATCGGCGAGATCGTGCGTCATGAAATACAACGGCAGCAGAAGCTGCTCGAGCTACGCGAGGAGTTGAAACGGCGTGGTGCCCGGATCGAGCACCGTGTTCTTGATCTATCCGGCATATTCACGGACACGGAGTCGCGGGTGATCAGGACCGCAGGCGGACAGGTCTTTGGCGTCTGTCTGCGCGGCTTTGCGGGCGTGCTGGGCACGGAGCTCCAACCGGGTCGGCGGTTTGGCACGGAACTGGCGGATTTCGCGCGGAAGTATGGCGCGGGCCTGATGCATACCGATGAGCTGCCCGCGTATGGTATTACTGACGCGGAAGTAGCGGCACTGCGGCAGGTGTTCGACGCGGCCGATGCGGACTGTGTTGTGCTCGTTGCGGCGCCTGAGACGCGTGCGGAACAGGCGTTGCAGGCGGTGTTGCAGCGGGCCGAGGTCGCGCTGCGGGCGATACCGCTGGAGACGAGGCGGGCACTGCCGAACGGTACCAGCGCGTATATGCGACCGCTTCCGGGCGCGGCGCGTATGTACCCGGAGACGGACGTGCCGCCGGTTCTGCTCGCTCCTGAGCGGCTGCGCTTCATCGCCGCGCATCTGCCTGAGACCTTTGAGCATCGCACGGCCCGCTATATGGCGACCTTTGGCTTGAACGATGAGCTCGCCGATAAGATCGCCCGGAGCATGCAGTTCCAGCTCTTCGAGCAGATCATGAACGCATACCCGCAGGTGCCCGTGACCCTCGTGGTGAGAACGCTTACGGATACCCTTATCGAGCTGACGCAGGCGGGTGTGGACGTGTCGTCGCTGGCTGATCAGCAGTTCATGGCTATCTTCAAATCGCTGTCTGAGGACGCATTTGCAAAGGAGGCGGTGCCCGAGCTGGTGAAATTCATCGCGGGCGAGCCGGGTGTGGGTATTGAGCAGGCGATCGAAGCGCTTGGACTGAGCACCAGCACCGCGGAGGTCGAACAGGTGATCGGGGTGATCGTGACCGAGAAGCGGGCGTTCATCTTGGAGAAGGGCGAGCGAGCGGTCGGGCCGCTGATGGGTGTGGTGATGCAGGAGCTCAGGGGCAAGGTGGACGGCCGGACGCTGAACAGGCTGTTGACGGCGAAGGTGAAAGAGGTCCTGGAGCGTGGTTGACCGTGCGGTCTGCGCTTCTCGTATTCCGCATGCAGGTGGTTTGCGCTCGCGCGCTGCAGCCTGACGGATACGGAAGGATACTTACTTAAGAGCGCACCGATATTGAGAATGGTGCTTTGATCCCTGGTATTCAGGGACTTCGAGCTAAAAGGTGTGCGTGTGATGAGCGAAGAGGTACCAGTCGAACGTAGAGAGTTGTACCGGGGCAAGGTGGTACACTTGCAGCTGACGACCGTCCTGTTACCGGACGGACGCCGGAGGACGCGCGAGATACTCGTGCATCCCGGTGCCGCAGCAGTGGTCCCCCTGATGGATGACCGGATCATGCTGATAGAGCAGTACCGGGCGGCTGTCGGCCGGAAGACGCTGGAGATACCCGCGGGCACGCTTGAGCCGGGCGAATCGCCGGAGGATTGCGCTCAGCGTGAGCTTCTTGAGGAGACCGGCTTTCAGGCTGAGTCCTGGTCGCACGTGACTGCGTACTACCCCTCGGTGGGCTACACGACCGAGGTCATTCACCTCTTCCGGGCGAGCGGCTTGCGGAACGTGCGTGAGCTCGCGCCCGAATTCCCGGTACGGTTCCTGACAGTGAACGAGGTGCGGGAGCGGATCCGAACGGGCGCGATCATGGATAGCAAGACGATAATAGGTGTACTGTTGGCGACATGACCCCGAAGATCTGCGTTTTGCGCATAGAAGGCACGAACTGTGAGTATGAGACGTATCTCGCGTTTACTCGACTCGGCGCGGCCGCGGAGATCGTGCATCTGAAGCAGCTGATCGGCGCGGTGCAGCCGGGTGACCAGCGTCAGTTATCTGATTATGGTGCGTTGGTAATTCCCGGTGGGTTCTCGTCCGGCGATTACATCCGTGCGGGTGCGATCCTAGCGGCGCGCATACAGGGCGCGTTAGGCGCGGAGATCCAGGAGTTCATCGGAGCGGGAAAGCCGATTCTGGGCATCTGTAACGGTTTCCAGGTGCTGGTGGAGCTGGGGCTGCTGCCGGGGTTCGGCGCGCCCGGAGGAGTGGCGGTGCAGCAGGCCGCACTGACGACCAACGATTCCGGACGGTTCGAGTGCCGGCCGACCCTGATCAAGCATGAGAACCGTGGTAGCTGCGTCTTCACGCAGGGCATAGAACGGGGCAGTATCCTGAAGATCCCGAGCGCGCATGCGGAGGGCAAATTCTTCATTGATGAGCACCGGCGTGCGGACTATCTGCAACGTCTGGAAGAGAACGACCAGATAGTCTTCCGTTATGTGGATCCAGCGGGAGACTACGCGGGCTATCCCTGGAACCCGAACGGCTCGCTCGCGAATATCGCGGGAATCTGTAACCCGTCAGGCACGATCATGGGCTTGATGCCACATCCTGAACGGGTCTTTCATCCCTTTATGGATTCGGAATGGCCGCGCGCCGCCGCGCAGGCACGAACTACCCTCGGGATCGCGGAAGGCGCGGCGCAGGCCTACGGCGACGGTCAGCAGCTCTTTGCTTCGGTCTTGCAATACCTCCGGAGCAGATAGTGGTTAGTTAGCGTGATGATAAGGGGGAGGTTTTTATTTTTGTAACTACTACTATAAGCGACGATACAGGTAAGGAGCGTGAGCAGAACTGGCGAAGAAAAGAGTTAAAGATAAGTGGAAAGCGAAGGAGTGGTACTCGGTGCTCGCACCGAAGATGTTCGGCGACGTTAAGGCAGGGGATACGATCGCGGACGAGCCGACGAAGCTGATCGGCCGCCGGATCGAGATGACGGTCGACGAGCTCACGGGGCGGCTGATAAAGAACTCTAACTTGAAATTACAGCTCGAGGTCGATGAGGTAGATCATTCTAACGCGTATACGCGGTTCATCGGTCATCAAATCGATAATGATTATCTCCGCAGTTTAGCGCGTAAGCGCAGCTCAAAGATCGATTCGAACATCGAGGTGGTGACCAAGGATGGTGAGAACCTGCGGGTCAAGTCCTCCTGCTTCACCTTGAAGAAGGCGAGTGAAGCGCAGACGAAGGAGATCCGGAAGATCATGGAGGACGTGATCAAGAACAGAGCGGCGAGTTTGGAGCTCAACAAGTATCTGCAGGAGATCATTCTGGGGAAACTCTCCTCGGACATCTATAAAGTGGCCAAGAAGATCTATCCCGTGCGACGGGTAGAGATAACAAAGACCGAGAGGGAACTAGCTCCGCTTCGCGCCACAGAGTCGTAGGCGTACAATGAAGCTGAAATTCCTCGGCGGGTGTAACGAGATCGGACGATCTGCCATCCTGGTGGATGACAAGATCCTGATAGATTACGGGTTGCGGCCCTCAGACCCGCCGGAGATACCGCTCTTGAGCAGCGCTATCACACCCCGTACGGTCCTTCTCTCTCATGCGCATCTCGACCATTCGGGTATGGTGGCCAGCTTGATGAACCGCGGGCGGCGCCCTGAGGTCTACATGACGCCCGTAACCCGTGATCTGACCCAGCTCATGGCTCGGGATACCATAAAGGTGGGAAAGGAGCAGGGCTTTGTCTTCTTCGGTGAAGCGGATATCCAGCAGCTGGACGAGCACACGCATATCGTGGCCTATGGCGCGCGTCGTCCGTTAAACGGCTCTGATTATGCGTTTGAGCTGTACAATGCCGGGCACATACCCGGGAGCTCGGCCGTGTACCTGCAGAAAGAGAGCGAGGACATCAGCCTCTTTTACACGGGTGATATAAAAACGGGGCCCAGCCGGTTGATGGAGTGCGCGTATCCCGCGACCTTCCCGCGTGCTGATATCCTGCTGATCGAGAGCACCTATTACGACCGTGATCATCGTGACCGTCAGGAACTCGAGCGTGCATTCATCGATTCGATCCGTGATACGTTGAACGCAGGTGGTAACGCGATAGTGCCCTGCTTCGCGGTCGGCCGTACCCAGGAGATCGTGATGATCCTGCATTCCTACGGCCTGACGCCCTATATTGATGGGATGGGTCTGAGCGTCTTCAAGCTCTTCAAGAACCATCCGTCGTTCGTGAAGGACCCGGACGCGCTGAATAACGCGTTTGCCGATGCGGAGTTCGTGAACACGCGCAGGCGTAAGAAAGTGCTCGCCGAGCCCTCGATCATCGTGACGACGGCGGGCATGCTCAACGGCGGACCCGTGCTCTACTATCTGAAGAAGATCCACGATGATCCCCGGAGCAAGGTGCTGCTCACCGGCTATCAGATCGAGGGCACCAACGGGCGGCGCTTGCTGGATGAAGGCTGCGTCGAGGCTGATGGCGAGCTGGTCAAGGTGACCGCGGGGGTCGAGCAGTACGATTTCTCCGCACATGCCGGCGATACTGATCTGAAGAAGTTGGTCTCACGCTTCTGCAGGAACGGCACGGAAGTGGTCTTCACGGTACACGGTGAGCAGACCAATGAGTTCGCGGCGTGGGCACGCGAGAACTACAACTGCGAGGCGATCTCACCGCAGAACGGAGAAGAATTTATCATTGAGTGAGGTACAGAATAGTAACGTGAAAAGGAACGAGCGCCGGTAGTGTAGCTTGGTATCACATAGGCTTGCCAAGCCTATAACCCGGGTCCAAATCCCGGTCGGCGCATTCAATATTTTTCCATTATGAGCCCTTCGTAAAAAGCTACCCCTCTGAAGGGAGCATGGGTGATCTGATCCCCCTTGCCCAGAGCCATCGTGGTTGATCTGGGTCAGGCGTGGTTAAGGTTGGTGAACGGGTTTTGCCTGTTTTCGTGGTTCCTGCCCGGTAAGAACTCGACCTCAATCTCGTTTCTCATTCGCGGTGTTCGGAACTCACCCCATTTCGGAGCTACTGGCAAAAGGCAAAAGAAAAAACTTTAAATAACCGAAGGGCTTGATTACCTTGAGCCATGAGTGAGACAGGACAGATCATACTGGGTGGCGTGGGATTGTTGGCGCTCTGGTTAGCGCTCTACTTCTTGATCTCCATGTAACGCTCGACTCACAGAGACGGCGGCACGCAGCAAGACCTCCCCACGCAATTATATAAACCGTATCGTGTACGCATCGGTTCGGCACGTTATTCTGCTCGGAATTTGGAACACGCGATTCTCGTGCCCGTTTATCACGGTGAGGGGCCGCACCTTTTTAAGCCGCGACATCTGATCGGTTGGTATGGAACTCGCGGATTTCCGGATATCGGGATATGGAACTGCATCCTGTGCACCGTCACCGGTCAATCGCATGATGGCGGCATTTGCCGCGGATTTCCGGCCAGCCAAAGACGTTAACCTGGGCGTTGGCTACGTCAACGAACGGACGATCCCGCACGAGCTCATGGTGGAGGCAATGCAGGCGGTGCTCACCGAGCCGGAGAAGTATAAGGTGCCGTTCAATTACGGTGGTTCTCAGGGCTCGCAGAACCTGATCGAGTCACTTAAGCAGTTCCAGATCGAGCACGGCCTCGGGGGGCTCACGCAGGAGATCGTCGATCGCACAGAGGTTATTATAGGTCCGAACGGCGCGACAAGCCTGCTCGAAGGTATTGCGCACGTCGTTGCACCCGGCATGGTCATCACCTCAGACCCGATGTACTATATCTACTGTAACTATCTCGAACGGCAGGGGTTCGAGGTACTCACGGTGCCCGAAGACGATTACGGTATACGAACCGATCTCCTCCGCGCGAAACTCGACCACCTGGGCGACCGCAAAGGCGAGATCGCGTTCTTTTATATCGTTACCATTAACAATCCCACGAGCACCATCCTCTCGAACGAGCGACGAGCAGAGCTGGTGCAAATTGTTACTGACCTCTCGCATCAGTTCGGCAGGAAGATCCCGCTCTTCTTCGATACGGCTTACGAGCTTTTGGTGCACGATCCAACCGTTCCACTGCTCGATTCAGGCTTACTGTACGATTCAGCGGGCCTGGTTTACGAGGTCGGCACGCTCTCGAAGATCCTCGCGCCCGCGTTACGGATCGGCTATATGATGGGCCCCCCAGGGCGGTTCATGAGCGCAATGATCCAGAAGACAAGCGATGTCGGATTCAGCGCGCCGCTCATCAACCAGGAGATCGCAAGCTATCTCCTCGATCACCACGGGCAGCAGCAGATCGAAGCGGTTCAAGCGGGCTACCGTAAGAAAGCGCGCGCGGTCGGGGGCTGGCTCAACGAACAGCTCGGCGATCTCGTAGAGAACTGTAGCGGCGGTAAAGCCAGCTTCTATTACTATCTGACCATGAAGGGCATCCAGACCACCGAGACGTCCGCATTCTTCACGTACCTTGCACGAACCACCGGAGACATCGGGATCGATGGCCCTGCAGCCGATAAGAAGCCGCGGGTAATCTACGTTCCGGGCGAGCACTGCGTGCATCCCTGTGGCGATCTCGTTGCGGTGGGCAAGCGGCAGTTGCGACTGTCTTACGGGTTCGAAGAGCTCGACCGGATAGAAGGAGCGATCAAACTGATGCGGGAAGCAGCGGAGTATGCGCGCGGCCGAGGCTAATTATCATACGCCGCATAGTACAGGATGAAGAGAGAACGCTGACCTTCTTCACTCTGAATGGGGCGAGTGCTCGATGAGATGAGCAGGAACAGAGCGAAACGGGCGAAGCAGCAAGCTCATAAGAGTGATCAGCAGAAGAAGCTGGCGCGAGAGCAAGAACTGAAAGCGCTTTTGGCGTCTGCCGACGACGCGTTACGAGCGCAGATAGCGGCGATCTTAGCAGAGGAGGAGCTGGTAGAGATACGTCCTGAAGGTCTGGTAACAAAGGGCGAGGATGGCAAAACGCACGTGCATTTCTGGCGGTGATTTATGGTAGAAAGAGCAATCACGGCTTTTTATGCCGCTGCTGATAGTACTCTGTATGCTCGGCACGTATGTCAACACCGCTGCGGTCATCGTCGGGAGCCTTATCGGCATAGCGCTCCACCAGCGGTTTCCTGAAAACCTCAAGAAGATCGGGTTCCAGGCGATCGGGCTCTGCGTGCTCGTGCTCGGCATCAGCATGGCGCTCAAGACCGAGCGGTTCATTGTCCTTATCTTCAGTATGCTGCTTGGCGCGCTCGTCGGCGAAGCACTGCATCTTGACCAACATATCGATCGTCTTGGCGCGTTCTTGAAGACGCGCATCGGCGGCTCAGCCAAAGATCAATTCTCGGAAGGCCTGGTCACCGCGTTCCTCATCTACTGCATGGGCGCGCTGACCATCATCGGCGCCATTGAGGACGGCCTCAACGGTGATCCGTCGATCTTGTTCGCCAAGTCGTTGCTGGACGGCTGCGCATCCATTGCACTCGCGTCAACCTTCGGGATCGGTGTGCTCTTCTCTGCTCTTCCGCTTTTCGTCTTCCAGGGCGGAATCACGCTCCTCGCCGCGTCATCACAGGCGTTCTTCACCGAGCCGCTCGTTACCGAGCTGAGCGCGGTCGGCGGCGTCATTCTCATCGGCCTCGGCATACAGCTGCTCGAGCTGAAAAAGCTCAAAGTAATCAATTTATTGCCCGCGCTCATGGTGGTGATCCTACTCGTGCGCGTCTTCGCATGAAGCACCTGAAACGGCACGGGCTTCGATCGCTCGAACGAGGGCAATAGGTGATAAAAAAATGGCGCTGGAACTGTACCGGTACCTGATCGTCATCGGCCTTTGCGCGATTATCTGGTTCGACAACGGACGCTGGCTGCTCCACGATGCGCGTGAACGCGTCATCAGCGAGATCTACATGCATACCGGGCTCGGGCTCTTCTTCACGCTGCTCACGCTCGAACTGGCGCTCGTGCTCGCTGGCGCGTGGCCGCATTATGGACTCTGGTGGCTCGAAGTCCTCGGTCTGCTGCTCTACCTTCCCGCAGGCATGCTCGTCTTCGGCTCCGTGCTCGAGTTGAAGCGTAAAGGCCGGCCGGACGTGAAGACGGGCGACTTCACCGCGACCACCGCACTGATTGACACCGGGCTCTATGGCGTCATTCGCGAGCCCATGACGCTGGGTATGGCCATCTGGTCGGTTGCGCTCGTGCTCGCCTTTCAATCGGTGATCGCACTCCTGATGGGTGCCCTTGCCTTCGGCTGCTTCTGGATGGCCGCACGCACTGAGGACGAGTACAACATCCGCAAGTTCGGCGACGCGTACAGAGCATATCGCCAGCGGATACCGCTCTGGAACGTCTTTCGCAGGCGCGGGAAAAGGTGACGTGCGTGAGGCGCATTCATTCGTCATTCTTCATCTTCGAAGAGGAAGAGCTCATCGATCGTCGTCTGCAGCACCTTCGCGATGTTGTGCGCGAGCTTGAGCGAAGGGTTGTATTTACCCTTCTCCAGGAAGACGATCGTCTCCCGCCGGACGCCGACCAGCTTCGCGAGCTCGTCCTGCGTCAGATCGTACCGTGCCCGGAACTCCTTGATCCTCGTTCTCATTCCCCATTCCCGCTAAGCTCACTGCACGCCTTTTCGGCTGTAATACGTGTAGAACCCGATATGCAAGAGGAGCAGCACGCAGACCGCGAACGCCAGTGTAAGGCCGATCTCTCGTAACACCGGCGATCCTCTTATACTCAGCGCCATGAACACGGCACCAAGTACTGCCATTGGCAAGAGCGAGACCCGCAAGGTCATATAGGACGCCTTTTCACTGAGCCGATGGACCAACTCATCCTCCATCACTTCGGTAACCCTGCTCTTGCAGAGCTGCATCAGGACCAATCCGATAGCCACGACAGCTATCGGCACGAGGAACTGACCCACAGCTGCTGACCAGCCAATCAAAACCCCCATACCCATGCTTACAAACATCATGCACAGCCTGAATTGCTTTCGGTTCATCTCATCCACCACCTTTTCTATTCCACATCGCCCCGCCTGAGAAAGTGCCAGCGGAAGAGGTTCTGCGAGAGCACCATCACGATTAACGTCACGCCCAGCACCTGCATCACGGTCAGTTTGACCACCGCGAGGTAGTCAACCCAGAAGAGTGCCGCAATGAGCACGAGCGTCAGTAGCCACGAATAGGTCGCCGCATACGCGCCCAGTTTCTTCGTCCGCTCGTCGCGATCCGGCAGCTCGCCCATTCGCCTCCACCGCACAAACCATGCGACGAGCACGGCGATGATCATGGTGATCACCATGGACGCGCTGATCGAATTCACACCGCGCCAGACCGCGGCGAGCACGATAACCGCCAGCAGTGCCAGTCGCACCATCAGCCATAGTATACGTTTGTCTTGTGGCATCGCCTCTTTTCAGCTCCGTTTTCTTCGCCCATAAGTAACTATTTCTAACAATATGTTAGATATAAATAACCAAGTATATAAAGGGCGGCCCTTAGACCCACTGCAGGTGACTGCCAAATGCTACTCACTCGTAGCACAACCGCAAGCCCACACCAACCTCCTGGAGCATGGCGACCTGTGCCAGCGCAAGCTTCGAGTGCAGATCCGTGCAGTGGCAGGCGTGGACCGCCGCAGGTTGCCGTGATGCGAAGTAGGCGAGCGTGCGCTTCAACTGCCGTTCTGGAGGATTGAGCAGGTGAAAACCGCCAATGACGTCGGCAACTCGATCCTCACCGCAAACCTCACGTGCATACTCGATCGTATTGCAGATGCCCGCGTGCGCGCAGGCGGTGATGACCACCAGGCCCTGTGATGACTGATAGGCCAGGGCGGAATCATCCAGCGAATAATCGGCCTCCGCTTCCTTCTCTGCGGTCACGACCGTACCGATAGGGGTTTGCGCTTCAAATTCGTTCCGACGCGGGATCTCGCCGAGGTATACCAGCCGCTCGGTGAGCCACACGGGCTCCCTGCTCTGGTGTAGCGTGAAGTAGTTCGCCGCTCGTCTCTCCGTTACGAGCGATCCGATCTGCCCGACCCCTTCGAGCAGCTTCGTCTGGAAGGCCGAAGGATGCGCGACCAGCGTGGGCTTCTTCGACTCGAATCGCTCGAACTTCGACTCGAGGTACAACCTGATAAGCGGATCCAGGCCCCACGTATGGTCAAGATGGCCGTGCGAAAGCACCACGAAATCGACCGTGCAGAGATCTATCGCCATCTTCTGCGCGTTTATGAGAAACGCATCAGAATACCCAACGTCGAATAAGATTCGCGTGCCCGCGTCGTCGATGAAATAGGAGACGGCAGGCTCACCTAAGAAATAGCGATCGATCAGGGTATTGTTGTCCACGAGAACCGTCAGCTGCATCGGTAATCCCGATGTAACCAAACAACGTGCGAAAGATAAAAAAGCCGCAGGTAGTATCGGTGACTTACGGTGGTGTGAAGTACGTAAAGGGTACGCTTTACAGACAGGCGAGAACCGTAACGCGTCACGTATGGTGATTAGTGAAGGTAGAACAGCAGGCGGTGATCGTTATTTCGTCTCAAATCACCGGCCAACAAAAAGGAATAAATAACCGCTTGCAAAACTACAAACTAAGAGCCATGACCCCACCACACTTCCTCTACGACGACATTGGCAGCTATCCCTTGCCCGTGGGCGTGACGAAAGCAGCGATAAAAGCGGCCTTCGCCGACCATGAATCACACCAGGATACGCTATACGAGATCTTACGCGATGCGTTGCGCCAGAAGCTCGACGCGGGCGTCGAACTACCAACGTATCCGCAGTTCCAGGATATGATCACGCAGTTCACCGAGCCGATCATGGATGCTGCGCGAACGGAAGAGCCGTTGTTGATCAAGGAGGAAGCGGCGAGGATCTACGAGCTTGCCGCTCTGGAAGCGGTGGCTGCTGCGTTTGAAGCGCAGCACGGGCGGCGAATGAAGCTCCGCATCTGCGTCACCGGGCCCATCGAGCTCTATTACAAACTCTTTCCGCCACCGGTGTATCTAGACCTCCTATCGAATATCGCAACCTCGGTCGGACGGTTCATTAAACATGCAGTCGACGAGTCCAGGAATTTCGACGTGGTCTGCGCATCGCTGGACGAGCCGAGCATGGGCCTGGACCCCAGGATCGAGTCAGAAGGCGTGATCGAAGCGCTTGAACTCGCTTCGGGCTTTGCACATCGCGCTGGGATCGACACGCAGATACACCTCCACTCACCTATCTTTTACGAGACCGTCTGTCAGGTGCCGGGCTTGAACGTCATCGGCATGGAATCCGCGTCGCAGCCATCGCTCCTCGAGATCGTGGATAAACAGTTACTTGACGAGCACGACAAATTCCTCCGTATCGGGCTCACGCGCACTGACATCTTCAGCATGGCCGCAGAGTACGATGAGCGGCACCACACGAACGCATTTAAAGAAGTGGGCGTGCTTGAGGCTGTCGTTGCTGAGTATAACCGCCCTGAACTCGTAACGAAACGATTGGAGAAAGCGTACGCGCGTTTCGGGGATCGTATCATCTATGTTGGCCCGGATTGCGGCCTCGGGGCCTTCCCCACGCAGAAGCTCGCATATACGCTCTTAAAAAATACGGCTGAGGGTATAACGGCATTTTACCAGGGGTTTCAATGACTCAGACACTAATCCTCAAACTCGGTGGCAGCTTACTGACTACCGGGCGCGATCTCATGCAGTTCCTCAGCGAGTACGCGTTCGTGAAGCGTACTACACGCCAGATGGTGATCGTACCGGGCGGCGGTCCCTTTGCGGAGTCCGTCAGAGCATTGCAGAGACGCCTGGAAATCTCGGACGATACCGCGCACTGGATGGCCGTGCTCACCATGCACCAGTACGGGCTCTTTCTCGCCAGTGGCGCACCCGAGACACCGGTGCTCGAGCGGCTCGAAGACGTACGCGCCACGAGAACCGGCCTCTGCATCCTCCTCCCCTACCGCGTTCTGCGAGCCGACGATGCATTACCGCACACGTGGCATGTCACGTCAGACACGATCGCCGCCTTCATCGCGCATAAGCTCGGTGAGAACACCCTCATCAAATTAACTGATGTTGACGGGCTCCTGGACGAGAACGGTGCACTAATCGACCACCTGCAGGCACAGGAGCTGCTGGGGATCGAGCATACCGGCTGTATAGACGCGCAGCTTCCACGGTTCCTGCTGGAGCACGGCATGAGCTGCGTGATCGTCAATGGCCGCCATCCCGAACGCGTCATCGCGGTCATCGAGGGTAGAGCGACCATCTGTACCAGGATCGAGTAACCTGCCCTCCAGGTTGTTCGTCCTCCTGGCCGTGGCTTGATCCTTACCTATTCCCCTATGATCTGCAGAATCACCCGCCGCGACCGTCTCCGGACATCGAGCTCAACAAAGATCACCTGCTGCCAGATCCCTAACAGCATGCGCTGGTCTTTGAACGGCACGGTCAGCGAGGGGCCCAGAAACGCCGCGCGAATATGCGAATGCCCGTTACCATCATGCCAGCGCAGCTCATGCTGATACTCGATCGCACGGGGGAATAAGCGCTCCAGAGCGTCCGGCAAATCCTGAATTAAGCCCGGCTCGTACTCGATCGTCGTCACCGCTCCAGTCGCACCCGGCACGAAGATCGTCACGATGCCCGCACGGAGCACGGTCGCCCGGAGTGCGTCGTTAATCTGCGCGGTGAGATCGACCAGCTCCACCTCGCCGCGGGTCTCAAACGTCAGCTCCTTCGTCACTACACTCATTTTTCACGCCTCTAAGCTTGAAATAGCCAGAAAAAAGAGGCTGATTCTTTATACGTTCTCGTTCTATAATATAGGTGGTGCGTTTAGGGCTCGACCATGGCAACGACCTATCAACTCGTCCTGCTTGACATGGACGGAACGTTCCTCGACTCGCATGGGAAGGGGCGAATACCGAACGAATGGGCGTATGAAGCGTTCAAGAAGAGCCTGGGCCATTTCGGGCTCGCGCTATCGATCCCTGAGATCAATGCCCAGTTCCTTCAGCCGCTCCGTGCCGAGGGTGCGGACGGTGTCCGTGCGTTCTGCGCGCGGTTCAGACTCGTCTGTGATGAGTTCTGGGCACGCCGTGAGACTGACGTGATCGAGGCAAAGATCGATGCGATCCGAAACGGGAAGATCATGCTCTGTGCGAGCGCCGAAGAGATCATCCGGTACCTGAGTGAGCGATACTCGCTCGCCGTGGTGAGTGACGCACAACAGGCAAGTGTGGACTTCACACTCGAATACTTCAATTTGAAATCATACTTCACGGTCTGGTTTGGTCGTAAGAGTTCACTGGGTGATCTGGACATTCGCAAGCCGAATCCGTACTATATCAATCGAGTGCTGCAGAAATTGGCAATCCCGCAAGAGGCTGCGATACTGGCGGATGACAGTCCGGTTGGGGTGCTTGCGGCCAAGCGTGCCGGCATCGATTCCGTGCTCATCACACACGACGATGATGAAAAGCGCAAGCAATGCGAATCAGAGCCGACAGCGGTGGTGAACAATATCGGGGAGTTGCGTAAGGTGCTGTGAGCGCTATCGATCTCGTGAGGCACCGCAGGTAGGTAGATATTAATAAAGCGCCTTCTTGATACCTGTAGGGGTGAAGTGAAATGCTAAAAGTGGAAACACCGGTCATTGTCCTCAACGAGAAGGCCTATAACGAATCTGCAGGTGCGCAGGGCCTGCGGCTCGCGCAGATATGCGCGCGCGTCGCTGCCGAGCAGGAAGTCAGCATTGTGATCTGTCCACAGCAGGTGGAACTTGCCAAGATAGTCGCAGCGGTGAGCATCCCCTGTTTCGCGCAACATGTGGACGCTGTGGAGCCTGGCAGCCATACGGGATTCGTCACGCCGGAATCCGTGAAGCAGGCCGGCGCGGCAGGCACACTGGTGAACCATTCTGAGCATCGGCTCACGATCGCGGACATCGCGTTTATCGTCTCCAAAGCGGCGAGCCTCGACCTCCTGACTATCGTCTGCACGAACACTATCGCGGTGAGCGCAGCGATTGCGGAACTGAAGCCGTACGCAGTCGCTGTTGAGCCGCCGGAGCTGATCGGCACCGGGCGATCGGTCTCGAAGGTAGATCCGGCGATCGTCGAGGACACCGTGAAGGCGGTCAAGCGAATTGATGAGCGTTGTGTGGTGCTCTGCGGTGCCGGCGTGACCAACGGCGAGGACGTGCGCGCAGCGATCGATTTGGGCGCTGACGGCGTCCTCCTGGCCTCCGGCGTGGTGAAAGCGCAGGATCCACAAGCGGTCTTGATCGATCTCGCTTCTGGCGTGAAGTAACTGAGAGACGCGTGTGACGATTCGGCCTGTTTGTTCTGCTATGCCGCGGTGAGCCTCGAAGCTCGTCTAAGTGTGGCTAGGCGATTTTCTGCTCCAGATAGTTCTTGAACGCTTCCAGCTCTTCCTTAAGCAGCTCTACCTTCTCGTAATCGTCCTCAATCTCCATGCCTTTCTTATATTCTAAGAATGACCGAACGAGCGTGATAACATCGCGCGTATCCAGATCCGAGATGTCAAGATCCTCATCAATGCAGCAGAGCGAGGTCCAGTAGGTCCAGGCCTCGTTATCAAAGCCGTATGGGTTGAGCATACAGTGCACCATGAACCCGATCTGCCCGGTATTCCAGGTCGAGAGTGGTATCTTCTCCTCCAGGCTCAGTCGGCAGTGAGTCGCGATCGCAATGATCTCACAATTGTCTTGATCTTCGCGGCCGAGCCCAATCACCAGCTCCGGATACTCGTCCTTCAACGCCGCTTCGACCTGCGCCTCGATCACTCGCCCGAGCTCGGCCTTGACGCCGAACATCACGCTCTCGGACCGCACGAGTACCGTGAACCAGTGATATGGTTCAGCGAGCTGCTTCAGCTCCGCTTCCACCTTCAGACGAGCAGCATTGAGCTCCTCGTAGCTAATCTGTGCCCCTCTCCCGCACGGATAGAGCTTATAAACGAACCAGCGTTGAGCCATTATTCCGCCTGAAGGTCACTCGTCATCGATCCCAGTAGCTGTCGCAATTCCGTTTCGAGGCGCTCCAGCTCTGCAGCCGTTTCGTCACGTCGCTTCTTCAATTCCACCCATTCCCCGAATCGCTCGTGCCTCAGCACCGTCATCAGTTGCCGCTCTTCATACTCGAGCGCGTTGAGCCGCTTGGTCATTTCGCTCTGCCGCTGCTTCAACTCCGCCCGTTTGTTGGTCACCCGCGCGATGCCGCGTTCCATCATCAGCTCATACTCGGGATTCAATTCAGGATCTCTCTGCTCCTCCCGTGAGATGACCATCTGCTCTTTCTGAGCTTCGAGCTTCTTGATCTCCGTGGTCAGCGCATGCAGCCGTCTCTCGAGCTTCTCTCGCTCTTGCCTCATTGTTGCTACGTTCTGCTCGACCCAGACCTCCAACCCTTCACGACCACCAGTGCTCATAAGTGTAGGAATAGATTGTCGCGCATAAATAACGCGCTCACGCGCTGCGCTTCAGCGCGCAAAAAACTCACGAGCACCGAGCATCGCCATCACCGCATGGAGCAGCAGCTCGTTCTCTCCTTCCTTCTTTACGGAGAACCGGATATGGCGGGGTAGCCCAAAGGAGGTGCAATTCCTGATCAAGAACCCATCTTCCAGGAGCGCTGCTTCGCCACCACTGCGGTCGCAACCTCCAGGAGATAGTAATTGGCATCCGAATGAACCGCCAGCACGGCTGCTATACGCTCTTTACTCCGCGCGATGCGCGCTCGCGAGTCTGCCAGGAACGCATCACCCTCAGCACCAAGCACCGCCGCACCGACCTTCTGCGCGATCACGCTCACGCTCTAGGGTGCCTTCACGCGTTCCATCGCGGTAACAAGCTCGTTCGAGGAGATCGCATAACCGATTCGGATTCCCGGAATCGCGAACGATTTCGTTAATGAGCGCACAATGATGAGATTCTGCCGGGCCAGCCTCTGCGCCGGGAACGCATCCGTGACAAAATCAACGTAGGCCTCGTCCAGCACCACGAGCGCATTGACCCGCTCTGCAGCCTCCACGAGCCCGTTTAACGCTTCCTCACCAAGATACTGACCGGTTGGATTCTTCGGGTTGCAGAGAAAGACCACGTCATCTGGTTGTAAAGCATCCATGATCAGCTCGGGCACAATCCGCAGCCCGGGCATCGCGACAGGCATGAGCTGAGCCCCAATGATCCGCGCCGCAGGCGCATATTCGCCATAGGTGTGCACCGGAATGAGCACACGGTCCTTGACAAAGCTGAGCGCGACGAGTTGGATGAGTTCCGAAACACCTGCGCCCACTAAAAGCTCGTTCGCCGCACAGCCATTCTTGTGGGCAAGCTGCTCGCGCATTGCCGCGCAACCGGTATCGGGATAGCGGTCGATCTCTGCGGTCGCGGCCCGGATCTCGTCCAGAACAAAACCAGGCGGCCCATAGGGGTTTAAATTCACACTGAAATTGAGGACCCGCCCCGTTCCCCCGCTCAACGGTTTCCCCCCTGTGCTCACGAGTCCGCAGCCCAGACAACGCTGCCCGTGGCGTTATCACCCCGCTTCACCCTCAGAACCGTCGTATTCCGCACTCACCACCGTGCGAATATGCTTGGCCGTCTTCTCACCCACCTTCTCGACCGCCATCAGCTCCTCCTTCGACGCTGTTACCACGTTCTCGACCGTTTTGAAGTGCCGCAGCAAATTGCGCGAGGTCACGAGCCCGATATTCGAGATCGCGGAGATGAAGTATTCCTGCTGCTCTTTCAGCGATGCTGCAGGCTTCTTACCATGCGGGCAGATCTCCTTCTTGCTCGACCGCTGCTGCTCGCGCTTCGCGATCACGTAGAGCAAGGACGCGGTATCCGCCTCGTCCTTCGTCTGGATGATGGGTACACAGAGATCAAGGGAGATAGCGGCGATGACCGCCCGTACAACGTTCGGATGCACGTTTCGCTGCCCGTACAGCGCTTCGCCCTCGAGCACGAGCACCGGTTTCTCGTACTCCTTCAGCATCCTCAAGATCTGTGCCAGCAAATTCCTGCGCTTGTTGATCAGGGAATCCAAAAAATCGGTCGTACTCTTCCGCTCGATGCAGACCCGATCGGAGACAATATAGTCGCCCACACCCAGATTCCGCAACCGCAACTCCACACCCGCTTTCTCCAGGAACCGCGCCACACCCGACTTCGTCTCCCGCGGATCCACGAAGATAGTCAGGCGCACTTCTTCAGGCTCGAAATCGGTTATCTGCTTCTGATCCTCCCGCTGCTTTTGCTGCTGCTCCACCGCCCCTTTCGCCGGGCTCTCATAGTATGAGATCGGCCCCTCTCCCGACTCCAGCTCCGGATCATTTGATAACATACCCAGCTCGCTGATCCGCCGCCGCATCTGACGTTCCTTCGTCCGACTGAGCCAGTAATACCCCTCATCTTTCGTGCCCTTCGCAATCAGGACAATCACCTTTCCCACTTTCTTCCGCGCTGTCCTGCCCTTCCGCTGGATGCTCCGGATCGCTGACGGTATTGGCTCATAGAAAAGCACAAGGTCGGTCGCGGGAATATCGAGCCCCTCCTCCGCCACCGAAGTCGCAACGAGGACGTTGTAAACGCCCTCTTTGAACTGCTGGATGATCTCCACCTGCTCCTTCTGCTTCAGGCCTTTATCCTCCTCCTTCGTGGCCTGCCCGATGAACTTCACGGCACGTATGCCTTCCTTTTCCGCATGCCGATCGTGTAACGCGCTCACGATCATCTCCGCTGTATCCCGGTAGTTGGTGAAGACAATGATACGCGTCCCCGGATTGCTCTGGATCTCCTCCCGCAGAATGCTGATCAGCGCGTCTAGCTTGGGATGCTCACCCTCGTACGCAGCGAGCGCGTTCATCGCCGCTACAAATTGTTTATCCTGCATCAAGCGCTTTGCGGCCTTGCTGCCCTCCTTTGAGCTCGCTTCGCTCCGCAAACGCTCAAAATAGCGTCTCACCGCGAAAATACCCTGCGTCTCGATCAGATCGATCGCGTGCTTGATCTTCATGATCTCAGCCAGCACTGAGAGCGCTTGATACAGATCCGCGTGCTTCTGTGTCTGCAATTGGACCGAGATCGCGGACCGTAACGCCAGTATTTCTGATTTGGAGAGTTCCCTGGTTTGTTTCTTCCGGATGAACCCGAGTTTCCGCAGAGCTTCGAGCCGCTCGGCAAGCACACCATCCAGAACGCGTTTCTGCTTCTTGAGCTCGACTGGAACGTCAATACCACGCCACTCAAAGCCCTTCTTGAAGATATACGGCGCGACATCATGATCATACTCAGTCCGGCTCTCGACCTTTGTCACGCCCAGCGCGCTGCAGATCTCCTGGATCTTCTCGCGATCACTGCCCGGTGACGCGGTCATGCCGAGGATCAGCGGCTCCACCGCCTGCTCCCGGTACTTCTCCGCAATATACACGTACGAGTAGTTACCCACTGCGCGATGGCATTCGTCGAAGATCACGAGCGCGACATCGCGGAGCGAGCCGCGGTTACTTAACAGATCGTTCTCGATGATCTGCGGCGTGGAGACGATGATGCGCGCAGACTCCCAGAGCGTCCCCCGCTTCTCTGCGAGGATCGAGCCGGTAAACATCTGGATCTGTGCTTCGTCAATTTCGAGAACCGCTTTGAGGAACGCAGTATGCTGCTCCACCAGCGGTCGTGTCGGCGCCAGGAACAGAACCTTACCCCGCCTGATACGGTCGGCTAGGACGAGGAGCGCGATGGTCGTCTTCCCGAGACCGGTTGGTAAAACCACCATCAACGACTGCTGTTTCGCCGTATCCGCGATGCTGACCTGGTATTCTCTGCGCTCTACGGTGTTTGCCCTGATAAAGGGATGCACAATGAACTTCGTTGCGCTCCTGGACGCGGAATTGTCCATGAAAAGAGGTTGAAGAGCGTGGTAAATAAAGCTCGACACCAAGGAGCGGACGTTGCCGTGCTTCCTCGTGTTCATACACTGCAGCGGGGTAATGAAAGCGTCGTGAACCGCACGGTAAGCTCAGGATTCGCTTTTCCTGAACATTACGGTGACGTTCTTTGTTGTATCGATGATCTTCTCGATTTCGCCTCTTATCCGCGGCTTTACCAGCTCCAGATTGCTCACCCAGGGTATGAACTCGGCTACCAGCTCGCCGTCGTCGAAGAGCCGCACGATCCCCTCGCTCTCCGAGACCACAACCGCAACAGCGTCCGTTTCTTTTGAGATCGATGCCGCGGCCATGTGCCGGCTGCCGAAGCCCAGTGGCAGATCCACGTACCGGGCGATCGTCTCGATGTACCGGGTTGCGGAGAGCACGTAGCCGTCGCCACTGACAATGAACGCGCCGTCCATCTTCGCCAGCTCTTTGATCGTGCCCTGCACATTCCCATTGCGTATGTCCTTCTGCTCAGGGGGGTAGCCCTCGAGCGGGTCGAGGATCAGTGGCTTTGAGCGCCGCAAGACCGCTTCAGCATCGCCAATGACGAAGAGCGCACCGATGCTCTTGCCCTCGCTCCCGCGTCGCGCCAGTGTAAGCGCGATCTCGAGCACGGTTTCGAGCACCACCGGCTCGCAGTTCTCGCACCGCCCTTTTATTGCTCGCAGCATTTTTATTTTTGCGCCCTCAAACCTAATTTTGCGACGCTCACCTTATAAAACCGCGAATGGCGGGCCTACTGCACGTGCACGAGCAACAAACGGGGGAACGGACTGTGATAACTGACGAAGCTCCTACAAGAAGGCGATCCGCCAGGGCCTTTGCGCCCGCGAGTATCACCGGCTTCTTCACGATTCATGAGCATCGCGATCCGTTGCAGAAGGGCTCGTTCGGTTGTGGGCTCGTCCTCGAGTCCGGGTGCGTGACTGAGGTTGCCCACTGCCCTACCCGAGATGCAAAATCGCAGCTACTGATCAATGGCCGTGCAGAAGAGGCCTTGACCACGCGCTACGTGCTCGACCGCATGGCAGCCGCCGCGCCCGTGAAGGTCAGCACGAGCTTTGAGGTACCCATCGGCTGCGGCTTTGGCGCGAGTGCCGCCGGCGCGCTCAGCACCGCGCTCGCGCTGAACGAGCTGCTCGCGCTGAACATGACGCTCAACGGACTTGCACAGATCGCACACTGCGCGGAAGTGGCGAACAACACGGGCCTCGGTGATGTTATTGCTGAAACCTGCGGCGGTGTCGTTATCAGGAAAAAGCCCGGAGCGCCGGGTATCGGCGTGATCGATCGGATACCGCACCGGAGCGAGCAGGTGAACTCGGTGACCTTCGGCGAGAAACTGACGAGATCGATACTGGCCGAAGGCGGCGAGGATACAAAACGGCGGATCAACGATGCGGGTAAGGTAGCCTTACAGGCTGTGCTCCACAAGCCAACGCTGGAGACGCTCATGCACGCCTCGCGCGAATTCGCACTACAAATCGAGCTGATCAGCACTACCTGCAGGGACGCGATCGAGGCTGTGGCTGCGGAAGGAAAGGTCGCGAGCGTCGCAATGCTGGGCGAGACGGTGTTCGTGATCGGTGAGAGCGACGCATTACATGAGTTCGGCACAGTAAAAACGAGCCGACTGTCTCACGCCGGGGCACATCTGCTCTGAGTTACGGCACGCAATCCACGAGCTGCCGCTCCTTATTCACCCTCATCACAATCCCGGACTCGTCCAATTCAAAGGCAACCAGAATGCGATCACGCTTGTACGATTTCGGGTTCCACGTCCGCCCGCACGAGCAGCACTCGACGTCGCTGCCCAGCACCATGACGTACCAGCTCGCATCCGCGTAGGGCGCGCCACAATAGGGGCAGAGACTGACCGTCACGTCCAGAAACGCTTTATTACGCTCCATTTGCTCTCTCCTGCTCGCTACACGTTTAGCTTATTATTATGTCGCGAGAATCAAATCCAGCAAGGTCTTCCGGTCCACTTCCGCACGCGTCCGCCAGCCGATATACAGCACGTTGTTATCCTCGCCGAGATAACCCTGCTTGATGAACCGCTCGAGCGCGAAGAAGATCCGCTGCTTCGGGAATTTTGCGCTCAGAAACTCCTCAACAGCCTTTCGCGACGCCTTGCCCTGCTTCGAGATGAGGTACGCAAGGGTGGCCGAGAGTATGGCGATCGTATCGATCCGCTCGCCCGAGGCCTTCTCAACCGCCGGGCTCTTGAGCACCACCACGAACCGATCACGTTCCGCCTTTTCTTCGTGTTCCGCGCCCTCAGCCCCCTCCTCGCTGATCCGCTTGACCTCCATGCCCAGATTATCGAGCGCGGCGTTGAGCACCGCAAGCACCTCCAGATACTCATCGCCCAGCGCACGCTTCAGCTCCCAGCCCTTTACGCCCGGTAATCGATGCTGACGGAAGAGCAGTAATTGAGCGGCCTTCTTCAGCTTCCGCTCTGCTCGTGCCCGGGATTCCTCTTCTCTTGCTGCTGCTTCTTCCATGTCCGCCAATCCTCATAGCTCACCGAGACGGGGATCGACCGAGTCCGCCCGAAATCGGCCTCGATACGCTCGTTCACTGCACGCGGTGAGATAATAACCTCCTCTTCCAGAGGGTTGAGCTCAAGGTCCGCTCTCCCTTCGCTCACCAGATAGCTCGTCAGGTACGCCTTCTGCACGCTCGTCTCAAATGAGTCCGTATAGATGAACGCGCGATAGTCCATTCTCCCGCGCGCCTCAAGCTCGATCGATAGCTCCCGGAGCCCCGCATCAAACTCCTGTTTTGAGAAGAGGCGTGATTTGATGAGATCTTCCAGCTCGAGGGGTGCCTCGCTCACCGAGGGGAACGGGAAGTCCTCGGCACGCTCGTCAAAGGGCAGGAGCGTATGCCAGTAGTCCAGCCCTTCCTGCAGCCGCTGGGGCGTCAGGCGATCCTGTGCGATGATGGGCCGCCAGGCAGCAAGGAACGCGGTGGCCAACTGCTGCGGCTCCAGCAGTCGCAATTTCAGGTCCAGTAGCGCAGGATCAACGTAAAAGGACGACGACCGATCCTTGATCCATTGCTCCTGCAACGCAATGATCTTCGCCAGCTCGGCAAGGGCTCCGGCGTCCAGCAGCAGCTCGTCCAGCGACCGCCACTTCTTCTGGTACTGCTTCAGCGTGCGCAGGAACCGCTTAACGTCTACATCAAACGGATCAGTCCCCTCAGCCTCCACCGTCTGGCAGAACTGGAGCAGCCGGAAGAGTTCGTCGAACTTCATCTGCTTGCCCTGGCCCTGCTGCTGCATTGGTGTGCTCATTTCCTCTTTTTTATTACGTTTGACTTCACACGTTAAGTAATCCTCAAGCGCCATACTACGGGTTATTCGAGGAGCAACTAGATCCGTACGCATGGGCAGTACTTCCGAAAACCGGGAGTTCTGAACGACACCGGGTAACTATTTAGAAGATCTTTCATGGTAACGATGGTGAGCTAATTGTGGGGGAAAAAAACGGTATATTCTTTCATAATGTGGTGGAGGGGTCATTCACCCTATAAATAGCTTGCGGAAGTGGGGCCGCTCGGAATCACTGACGATAGAGGGGGTTATAAGGTTAATGGGTGCTACAGCAAATTCGACTCGAAGATTATGCCGCAGAGTGCAAAATACCGTTTGTTGTGGTTGATTTAGATCCTCAACCTCCAACTTGTTGACAGCTTCATGATAGAGATAGTTTTAAATACTTACGTTACCCTTCCTTCCAGCATGATAACCAATAAGCGGGTACTTATGGGGATGGTTGGTGTGCTGTGTCTTCTTCTTGTTATGGTTTCACTCGTTCAGCCACAAGAAACGAGCTTGATAACCATAGGGGTTCCGACCGAGGTCAACCAGTGTGAGCCTTATCCTTATAATGTCACTATAACCGCCGAGGCTAAATACCCGCTGAACCTGACGGTCACTATTCCAAACGGTTTTATTTACAACGCTAATTCCTCACAGGTTAATTTCTCCGGGAGCATGCAGAATATAGAGCCCACGCAAACCGCAAACGGTACAAATTTGACATGGGACTTTTCTAATCTAGCCAGTGGCGTTAACGTTACGCACGTAAGCTTCAATCTCACACCCGGCTGTGGCGCGGAGAGTGGAAGGCGGCTCCGCGCTTTAGTTTATTATAATAATAGCAAAACAGATAGTGTAAATTCAGCCTCGATATTGGTGAACGAACCGTTTGTTACCATAACGATTAATCCTGAAGTCGCAGATGCTCATCTCAATGACACTATTACGTATGAGATCATCGTAAAAAATACCGGGTTCAGCCCCGCCTACAATGTCTCGCTCAACCTCACGCTCACCAATCTTACACTCGTTAATATCAGCACGAATAGTACCAGCTGGTCCTATGCCCTGCTCAATGTAAGCGAGACGAGGACCGAGACGGTTAACGTTACCGTGGCGGCCTGCGACAACCAATTCATGAACGTGAACATGTCGAGGAGTTGCCTGGGTGTGGTGTGTCAGTCGAGCTTTGCCAAAGGCAGCATCCGGTTCATTCCGCGGATACCTTTCGTGAAGATCATACCCCAAAATGTACTCGTTGCGTACTGTCAGAATACGACTGTGCAGGTGAATCTGAGCAATGAAGGTGATAGCGGCGCGTACGATCTTTATTTGCGGATGGTCGGACTCCCGAGTCAATACGTTTCGAACCCGAACGCGACCTTTTATACGAGCAATAACACCTTTTACATCGGTGATCTCCCGCCCAATAGCAGCTTTAACCTCACCTTCGATTTCGGTATGCGTTACGGTGAGTGCACCGATCCCGGGAGCGGAACGGTCGCCATCTTCCCCACGTACTATGATGAGTGTGGGAACTTCTGGGCGCCACCGGTCAATCTCTTCCGCTACGCGTTCAATGCGAGCTCGAGACCGATCTTAACCGCGACGAAGATCGCGGACCGAGCCGCGCTCTACTTCGGCGAGGAGGTAAACTTTACGGTGAGCGCCACGTATGCCCGCGGTGGTTGTCCCGAGAATTCTATCCTGGTGAATATCACCGATCGCTACCACGAGAAGTTGGCAATCGTTGATGCTGGGAATGGCACGGTCGATGCAACCAACCATACGATCACGTGGCTCAATGTCCAGCTGAATGACAGCGTTCCCTGGTTCACCACCCTGCGGTTCAGCGCGAACGTTAGCTGTGGTTGCGGTCAAACGCTGGCCAACTCGCTGGACGTCATTGCGGGCACGGATTGCTGCAACTGCCCGCTCAATGCGAGTGCCGCTGATTCTGTGATTGTGGAATGTTATAATGCAACGCTCTTCACGAGCAGTAAAACCGCAACCCCGTCACCGCAGGAGGTGTGCCGCAACATTACCTACACTACCACCTACGTCTTCGCGCACCAGCTCAACTGGAGTGATCTCAGGTTCATGGAAGCGGGAAACAATAGTCAGACGTTCCCCGATGGTACCTTCAGTGGTACTGCCTACTTTGTGGTGAATAGCACCTGCAACGAATCACAAACCATCACGTTGGGCCAGTGGCAGAACCTGAGCTTTTTGAGTAACTGCTCTAACAGCATCTCTCCCGGTACGACCCTTGAAGTAAAGTACACCTTGAAGCAGAATGATGACGGGACCTTCCCTGACTGGTCGTATCTTAACATTTCAGGCTATCCTAACACCGATTGCCCTGATCCCGGCATTTATCGCGAGGCGGTGTTTGTCTCCGTCGACCGGCCTGCTCTGTCCATCGCAGTTGACATCGCCGACTGGATCACTGTCTGTGAGGAGTACAATGTGACGATAACCGCCACGAAATCTGGCGTGTACCCCGTGTACAACGTCACTATCTACTACAACGATTCGCTGTACCGCTATATTGAGAACACGACGATCATGAGCGGGTTCACGAATGAACAGAACGTGAGTATCAACTCATTCGAGCCGATGCGGAATGGTGTCATCCTGAGCTGGTACCTGGGCAATCTATCCGCGGGCGGCACGATCCAGTTCAGAGCGTTGAAAAATTGCAGCCTGGCATCCACCGCGATGGCGTGGTTAGATTATCAGGATAACTGCGATCTCAGCTTAGGGGACGTGCGGCACGCGGATGACAGAGACGCTCCGCTTATCATCACGAAGGGCGACATCATCATCTTGAAGACGCCGAAGGTGGTCTTCGCGAAGACAAAGAACGTCTCCTGGAATATTTACGTCACGAATAAGGGTAACGGAACGGCGAAGAATGTCACGGTCGTGGATGTGCTTGATCCTGACCTCCGGTATGTGAGTTCGAGCATCGGCGGAACGCCAGCAACGCCGCTGGTCACGACTAACAACACGACGATAACATGGGACCTGGGCGATGTTGATCCCAACATCAAAGTGACCATCGGATTGAATGCGACCTTTGCGGGCTGTGAATGGTTGAACAATACCGTCAATGCAAGCTGGGGCTGCTGCAACGAGTCCTGTCAGGCAGTCGCCGATTATTCACGCGTGGAGATCCTCGAGGGCAATGCGGTCTTTGTACGGCACGATGCGGAGCTGATCGATGAGTGTGGCGGTGAGGCGAATTTCACCATCATTGCCCGAAACGTTGGCGAGTCGTACGTGTACGACGTAATGCTTCTCGAAACGCTTCCAAATTGCCTCGAGTTCGTGCTCGATACCAATACCTCATCACCGAATGCGACCTCGTTTGCCTATGATGTGGTAAACAAGACGCTCGGCTGGTATTACAACGAATTGGCGCCCGGGACGACGATCAGGTTTGATTTTAAGGCGGTGATCAACCAGAGCTGCGTCTGCAATGAGAGCTTTGGCGTGGCGGTCGCGAAGATCAACTATACGATACCGTGTGGCGATTTTGGCCAGGAGGATGTGAAGCCCTTCGAGCCCGTGAAAGCGGAACCGCAGCTGAGCATCACGAAGACGCCCGCGTTCACCATCGCGGGGAACAGCAGCTACGTCAACTGGACCATTACGGTTACGAGCACGGGCAATTACGAGGCAAAGAATATCACGCTCGAGGATGTGCTGCCGAGTAATACCGTCTTTGTCTCCGCGAGCCCGGCGGTGAATACCGGCAATGGGTCACCAAGCAGTCCGCTTATCTGGACACTGGCGAATCTATCCACCGGGAGCTCAACCGTGATCAACGTTTCTGCACAGGTAACGGGCTGCGCGGATGATACCGAGAACACCGCGACCGTGTACTGGGGCTGCTGCGTACCGAAGAAGAACGTTTCGGCTTCCGCAGCGGTACGAACACAGCCCGTCTTGAGCTTAGACTGGAGCAAACAGCTTGGGACCTGCGGCGGTAACATTACGCTCACGATCAGGAACGAGGGCTCGACCGCAACTATCACGAATATCACCGAGCACCTTCCCGCAGGCTATCGGTACCTTAACAATACCGCAACCATCACGAGCAGCAATGTCAGCCGCGCATTCACCAATGCTGAGCCGTTCGTCAACGCCACGTATCTCATCTGGAATAGCACGAACATCGACTTCATCTATCCCAGCGAAACGATCACCATCTTCTTCAAAGTGGAGAACGAACTCTGTGAATATCTTTATTGCAGACCCATATCACCAACCACCGAAACGTTTATCGTCAACTATACCGATTCCTGCACTATTCCGCTCGGCATGAATGAAACCTGGGCGGTCAACCCAATCATCATCACCCTGAATGTCACCAAGGAACCGGAAACGCAGACAGTAGGTAATGCCACCTGGTGGATCAATATCAGCAGCACCAACGGTAAAGCGGAAAATGTGACGGTCACAGATATACTCGGCACCGCATTTATGAATATTCAGGCGTACTATCAGAACGGTACTGGAGATACTACTGCCGGGATCGATGAGACGAATAAGACTGTTACGTGGACGGGGCAAACCGTTCCCGAAGGAACGGATACGTGGGTGAGACGACTCAGAGCAACCGTTGCGCCAACGGGAACGCTGGCGAATAACGTCACGGTTGACGGACACTGCCTCTGCGGCTGTATCTACAGCACGACCAGTCGAGCGGTGTACGCCTCCCGGCTCAACTTCACCAAGAAGCCGGACGACACGCTCACGATCGGCGAATACGCGAACTTCACGATCACCGCGGAATACTGGGGCCCTGAAGAGTACAAGAATGTCACCATACGTGATTCGCTGCCTATCAATCTCACGTATATCAGCTCGAACATCACCGATGAGGGCAAGAACTCTTATAATGCGAACCTCTCATTCGATAATCAGACCGGGATCACAGGCCTTGTCTGGTACCTCGGCAACTTCACGGGCCCGAAGGTCTTCACCATCACTCTGACCACGATCGTGGCAGATTATCTTGGTAACCAGAACGGCACGCTGATCTGGAATTGGGCACAATCGGTCCATCAGAATGAGAATGGCTCACTCTTCGAGACGAGCGACAGCGCGTGGATCCTGGTGGTCGAGCCGGATTTGCAGATCGCTAAGGTGACGAACGTAACCGCGCCCGTTCAAGCGGGCGATTACGTTAACTACACGATCACCGTGAACCATACCGCAGCCAGTGCGGTGGACGCGTACGACGTCTGGATCAACGACACGATCCCCTCCGGGTTAAGTTACGTCTCCAATACGTCGGCACCACCTGCGAATATAGCGCAGCACACGGGGCAGCAGGTTTCATGGTTCTATCAGACGATCGCGCGAGGAGCCACGGTCGTAATCAATTACACGGTGCAGGTGGATGCTGACGTCGTGGCCACGCAGCCCTTGGTTAATAGAGCCAATCTCTCCTGGACGAGCACGAACGGCACGAATCCCTATGAGCGGTTCGGGAACTGGACGGATCTCGACGATTATAACCGCACCATCACCGCGCCACTTACCGTGAGCAACAGAACGGCGATCAGTAAATGGCCGGATTATCCCAGGAACTACACAATTGGCGAAGAGATCAACTTTACCATCTTCGTGGATCTTGACCGGGCAGTCTATCGGAATGTCTCGATCCGGGACCACTATCTCAGCAATCTCACGTACAACCACAGCAGTTTCCAGCTCATTGCGAACAACGCAAGTTTCAATTACTTAGTGACAAAAATTAACAGTACCGTGGATCAGGTAACCTGGAATCTTGGTGACGTGAATAACTCTGATAATAAGGATATCACTATTACTTTTAATTTAACCGTTACCAATCATATAGAAACCCAGGATGGCGACAACTTTACTAATTGGGTATGGTTCAGATACAGCAATTACACGAACGTTACTCAGCCGGAAATTGGTGATTCTTCTGGTCTCATTACGATTAAAGAGCCTGATCTCCAGATTAAAAAGGTGCATAATATCACCGACACGGTCGAGTATTGTGATAACATCACGTATACCATAGTAGTTAATCACACGGCAAGCAGCCACTGGCCGGCGTACGACGTGTGGATCAACGAGACCATTCCGAATGGACTGACGTATCTCAGCAATTACTCGGTACCGTCCGCGGATACGTTCAACCGGGATGGGCAACGGGTCGCGTGGTACTATCAGGAGATACCGCTGGGAGCTTCCGTGCTGATCAATTACACCGTGCACGTAGCCAGTAACGTGCAGATGAATCAGTCGCTGTTGAATCGAGTGAACCTGACCTGGACCTCGACGAATGGCACGAATCCGAACGAGCGGTTCGGGAACTGGACGGATCTCGACGATTATAACCGGACCGATGAGGCACCGGTACGGGTGAATGATACCGTTACCATTGCGAAGACGCCCGATTATGACCGGAATGCGACC
>DSCO01000024.1 GCA_011049045.1 Methanomicrobia archaeon
AAATTCTGGATCTTGACAGTATCACCGATCTCGACCTCAGTATCAATATACGCGCTCTTACCGATGATACAATTCTTTCCGATCTTCGCCTTCTCACGTACATGCACGAAATGCCAGATCTTCGTGCCTTCGCCGATCTCCTCGCTCTCGACGATCGCGGTGGGATGCTTGAAGAACGTCATTACTTCTGCACCCTTCCTTTTGCTCGGATCTCCTCGGTTATTTGCAGATTAAAGAGCGCCTGCTCGGCCGTCACCGGGAATTCTGCTCCGTCTTTCGCGCACCGCACAAACATCTTCAACTCCTCCTTCAGCGGTTCCACCTTGCTCACGAGCACCTTCTCGATGATGTTCTCCTGCACGTAGCGCGAATTGACCTCGCTGTACTTCTGCGGCTTGCGATAGATGTAGACCTCCTGGTTCATGAAATCGCCCTCAACCGAAAAATCCTCGTCCTCAACGTAGATGCTCCGTGTCTTTTTACACGCTATTCGGCTCGCCGATAGCGACACCGCGCAATCGCCGAATCGTGCAATCGCCGTGCACAGGTCCTCATCCCAGACCGAGTCCAGATGGTACGATGAATAACCATCCATGAAATAGTTCCACACGAGATCGATGTCGTGGATCATCAGGTCCGTCACAACGTCCGCATCCGTGATGCGTGTCGATGCCGGATTGAGCCGTTTGATCTCGATATACCGGGGACGGTTGATGAGCTGCTTTATTTCCCTTACAATTGGATTGAACCGCTCGATGTGCCCTACACCGACCACCACGACGTCGTCCTGTATCGCTTGTACGAGCTGCGCGGCCTCTTCACTGGTTGAACAGATCGGCTTCTCGATCAGGCAGTGGATGCCCATTCCAACCGCCTGCCGGGCGAGCTCAAAGTGGTATTTCGTCGGCGCGCAGATGCTCACCAAATCCACCGTATCCAGCAGGGATGTGATTGAATCACTCACCAGCACGCCTTCGCCGTACTGCTCGCTCATGCGCCGTGCTGCAGCGCCATCAACATCATACAGGTAAACGTTATCAACATCCTTGAACTCGGTATACACGCGCACGTGGTTCCTGCCCATCGTGCCTACGCCAATCACGCCAACGTCCATGTTCGTGCTACCGTACCTCGTTTACTGTCACACAGATATAACGTAGAAAGAGAGAACCGCATTTTTTGTTTCCAGTTTCTTTGTCGCACTTTCTTTTCAAAGAAAAGTTGCTTCTCATAGGCGCTCCCCGATCATTTTGAGGATCTCTGCTAATGTCGGCTCCTGTTGAGGTTTCACGGTACCATCATGATGAAGATGATGCGGATGCGTTGCCACCTCTGGATGGTGTGGTGCGTTATCCCACCGCATAATCAAGTTCTGCTCCTTATCCTGCCAGTGATAGGAGTAATCCAGCTTACGCATACTCGAAGTAACGTATTCGAAAACGTGCAGCTCGGAACCGTCTCGTAACTCAAGTGCAAACCTGGTATAACCGGTCTTCACGCCGATACGTTCTGAAATCTGCCGTACGTTCTTGACCGAAGGATCGCTGCCCGCAATAGTCTTCAAAAACTGGAAATACTGCGCAATCATCAAATAGCCGCAAGGAGCGCATTTCGCTCTTTTCTGAGCTCATCGTTCAGCTCCTTCAGAGCCTTCCATTCGAAAAAGTCCATATCGTCGCCCGCTGCGCCTCGTTTGAATTTATCGTAAAAATCCGCCGTCTTCATACCGTATTTCCGCTCGAAGTAACGAATGCTCTCCTCGATTTCTCGTAACTTGTTGTTGAGCTCCGCTACTTTCGCTTTCAGCGTCCGAGCAACCACATCCTTGACGACCTCCTCGGATATTCCTGTCTTTTTCACTTCGAACAGCACCTTAAAGCATCTCCTATTTATCTACTTTCTTAAATTTCTTTAGTTAAGTTTTCTTTTCCAAAGAAAAGTTAGATTACGCCAACGTCCATTTTCTTGCTACCGTACCGCGTTTATCGTCGTGTGGATGTACACGAGCTCGTCCCTGCTCAACGCGGGGTGCACCGGTAAACTCAGCACCTGCTTCGCTAAGCGCGTCGCTGTCGGGCACTGATCACGCTCATAGCCGAGGTTTTGATATAACGGCTGCATGTGGATCGGCAGCGGGTAATGCACGGCTGTTCCGATCCCGTTCTGGCTCAAATGGCTCATGAAAGCGTCTCTGCTCATCGGAAAGCTATCCGCTAGCTTCAGCACATACTGATGGTACACGTGTCGCACGTTCTTCTCTTTGTACGGCTTCTCCAGCGCGCGATTCAGACGGTGGTTCAAATACTTCGCATTGGTTATCCTGCGTTTGGTGAACCTTTCGAGCTGCTGCAGTTGCGCGAGCCCCAGTGCCGCCTGCAGCTCGGTCATGCGGTAATTGTAGCCCAGGCTGGTGTGCAGGTACTTCTGACTCTGGCCATGATTGATGAGCAATCGCACTTGCTCCGCTAGTTGAGAATCGTTCGTCGTTACCATGCCGCCCTCGCCCGTGGTCATGTTATTCGTGCCATTGAACGAGAAGCAGCTGAGATCACCGAACGTACCAACGCGCGCTCGCTCGTACTCTGCACCGTGCGCTTGCGCGCAATCTTCAATTAAATAGAGCTGGTGGTCCGCGCATAACGCCTGCAAAGCTTTCACGTCAAACGGATGCCCGAACAGGTGCACGCCCAGTACCGCTTTTGTTTTTGCCGTGATCTTCTCCGCTGCATCGTCTGGATCAATAGTGAACGTCCGCTCGTTCACGTCCACGAAGACGGGTTTCGCATTCTGGAACAGGACCGCATTGGCCGTTGCGATGAATGAAAAATCAGGCACGAGAACCTCATCACCTTCTTTTATATTTAATGCTTTCAGTGCCAAATCCAGTGCGACCGTGCCACTCGTGGTGGTCACCGCATGGTTTACGCCTACGTAGCTCGCAAATTTTTCCTCAAACCGCATTACCCACGCGCCGCTGGCAAGCACCCCTGATTGTAATGCTTCAAGAACGTTAGTGATTTCCGTTTCGCCTAGCACAGGCTTAGCAAGCGGAACTAATAGTGTTGGATCTGAGAGTGGCGATTCAGAGTTCATAAGATGAAACGAGCATATTCATTATTTTGGGATACCGAGTAAATCCGCAACGTGATACGTCGGCCGAGAATCTGACCGCTGAGACAAAGCACCAGAATACGTAGAATAGCTGCTCTCCCCACTGTAGTGGGCTCGTGAGGTACATACCCCTTTGCTATCCTTCGATAATTCGCTCGTGGCATCTTTCTACTCTCCTAGCGTGAAATCTTCATCGCGGAGCCGATCGTCCGATTTTCTAAATCTAAAAAACGTATCAACGTACATCCTACTGCTTCGCGTATATAGAGAACTCAGGTGCTCGTTTTATCAAGTTCGTTAGGTCCCTCTGCGCATGGCGCCAAGCCAGAAGATAAAATCGGGGTCCTTCAGCCACTGTGGTAATGACGATGCCCAGACGACCGTACCGCAACGTTGCTGCAACTCAACTGCTTTCGCGAAGCCGCGTTTAAAGATCTTCATGCCCCGGGTCTCCAGCAACTTCTCAAACAGCTCAAGTAGTTTCTGCACGAGCAAGGTTTGCACAATCGTTCGGCCTATTTCGATCTCTTGCCTCCGCCCGTTGACCCGAGCTGTTCTCCGTTTCGGCTTCGTATAGGCTAACGCGACACGATACAACGCCTTCTCATTTTCGTCGAGCACTCGCCAATTCCCCCGGATTCGCCCTTTCCGGAGCTTGTCCCGAAGCATTTTATGTGTTACTACCGTCATTTGTTTTGTTCCCTGACCCATTAGCTAGCTAGCAAGAAATTGACGCGATTGCAGGTGCATGCGCGTGTCTCGTGCCTTTTCCTTCATACAGCCCCGAAGAGAATGATTGTACAGCCTGTATAAATAACTTGATGGTGCGATAAAAAGGGATAAGAGAAAGAGATTCTAGTTTATCGTGGTCTCATTGCTCGCCTTTAAGTATATTGCGCGGTAATGTGAATTCACAGGAAAGACGGGTAATACAAATACCGCAATCTCGTCTATAACTTCGCAGTTCTTCAGTAAGATGTGGTTCTGAAGTCGCGGTATATATAATCTTCACTCATTCTCATCAGTCAACCTGGTTCGCTTTTTCTCACCCATGTAAGCGCGCAGAGCAGCGCTTGTAATTCGTCTGCAGGCTCGTCAGCCGAGAAGACCTATCCGGTCCTGCCGTTCTGGATGGTGTTCGTGTCGCCTTCCACCAGCACGACATTCGGCTGCTCTTTCTGGAGAACCTGCTCCACACCCATCAAGATCTTACCGGTCTGCTCGCCGTGACTGCCAGAGCCGACGTCTAAGTTATACGAGCTTCAGGCAGCCGGAGCTGCTCGAAGAAGACGCGATCCATGGTGTAGGAAGAGTGCTGCCCCGTGTGCAGGATGAAGTAATCTAAATCCATATCAGCCGCGCTATTGTCGAGTAGAGCTCATAGCCTACCTCTTGTTGGAGTACTGGCTCCGAGGTGACTATGAGCCCCCTCACAGAACCGGACGTGAAGTTTTCCCTCATCCGGCTCTTCAGGAGCACATCCTC
>DSCO01000025.1 GCA_011049045.1 Methanomicrobia archaeon
CCAAAGGCGCTATCAGGAACGAGCTCGCGCAGACGGTCCATGATCTCCTGTGACTCGGCCTGCATGATCTTAAGCTCCTCACCCATACTCGCCGTCAGGTCAAAGCAGAAGAGCACATCCACTCTTGTTATCGGCTTCCCCTCGGCGGTGGTGTACTGCTTCGTCTCCGTTAAGGACGCACCCGGCTTGAGCGTTGCGGTCAGAGAAGACGGCGTTAACTGCTCTCGCGTACCGGGTAAAGGAGTGGGCGCAGGGGTGGGTGAGGGTGTAGGGGTAGGTGTAGGAGTGGGAGTAGGTGTAGGAGTGGGGGTAGGTGTGGGCACAGGTGTGGGTGTGACTGTCGGGCTCGGTGCCGGTCCTGTGTGCGAAATGGAGATACTGTTCAGGAGTGTGGTTGCCGAACGGTGATCGTCAGTGTTGATATAGGTTGAGATCTCGATGAAGATGCCTTCTTTAATATACACCATGTAGCGTGCATAGCCCTCGTCGGTGTTTTCCTGGGCATATCCCGCTGTGTGTCCGTCGATGACCGTGACGCCCGATTCATCCAACCTGTACCACGGATTACTTTCGGCAAACGCCTGTAAGGCGGCAGGATCACTCTCACGTCCCACAAGCTCGTCAGGTATCGTTAACTCGTAGGCGATTTCGATAAACGAGGTGAAATCCACGGTGCCGAACCACCAATAGCCCCACTCTGCTTCTTCCGCGGAATCGAGTAATTCCCAGCTGGGTGGGAGGGTCACATCGAGCGTTACAGCACCACCAGTATAGCCAGTCAACAGTGCGAGGAATGCAGCGAGGAAGAAGAGTCTGAGGACTTTCATGGAAGCACTCGCATACATATCCTTTGCCGTTTTATAAACAAGTTTCTATTGGTCGGTCCTGGCACTCTGTTCGAATGGGCTACGAAGCCTGCGCCTTCTCCACAATCTCTACGAGTTTGGATTGCTCAAAGGAAAGCTAAAGTGTTAGCATCTCATTCTTAGCTAGTCAGTATGTGGTGCCACGGTATACCGCTCGGTGAGGCGTGGACGGGCAGCAGCTTTGATATGCAGCTATAAGGAAGGTGGTTATTGACAAAATGGCTAAGGAACTGACCGTATTCGATTACGAAGCGGAACGAACGAGGTTCACATGGGACATACCCGAGGATTACAATTTTGTCACGGTGGTAAGACGTTGGGCAGAGGATCGAACGAAGCTGATGGCAATCACGGAGCATCCAGACGGTACGGTAGAGCGAGCAGGCTACCGGGAGGTGTGGGAGAATGCCTTGCGATTTGGCACCGTCTTGCGTGATTCAGGTATCAAGAAAGGAGATCGGGTCATGGTGCTCCTGCCGCGGGGCACGGACATTTATACCGCGAGCATCGGCATTTGGGCGATCGGCGCCGTTGCGGTTCCCTGCACGGTCATGCTCAGGCGAGCGGATATCGACTACCGCGTCAAGGATGCTGGTATCAAGGCCCTGGTAACCAGTAATGCGACCGTTGCTGCTGAGGTGGATGCACTGTCGAGCACATACTCACGTGAGAACCGCTTCTTCATGGGCCAGCGAGAGGGCTGGCGTGACTTTCGGCAGGAGGTCAGGTCGGCATCATGCGATCTGGCGCTTGAGAAGCTCACCGCCACTGATCCGCTGGTCATCAATTATACCTCTGGGACGACGGGTGCACCAAAGGGCGTGCTCCATACCCATTCGGTGATGTACTGCTACGACCGACTCAATCGCTACTACTGGTGGGATACCCAATCGGACGAGCTCTGCTGGGGGACGACGGAACCGGGATGGACGAAATGGTACTGGGCGCCCCTGGGCGCGGTGGTCAATGCCGGCGCGACGAACTTCCATTATGCGGGCAGATTCGAGCCTGAGAAGTTCTTCGCGCTGCTGGCCAAATGGCGGATCAACCGGGCCTGCATGACAGCCACGGAGCTCAGAACGATGGCCGCAATCGATGATGCGAACGAGCGGTACGATTTGAGTGATTTGAAGGTACTTTTGACTGCGGGCGAGCCGTGCACACCGGGTATTATTCGCTACTTCGCGGAGAAGTTCGGTATAGCGGTTCGCGAAGGCTATGGCCAGACGGAGACCTGTGTGGTGGCCTGCACTATCCCGGGCATGGCGATCAAGCCGGGGTCGATGGGTCGGTTCACGCCGGGTGTTGAGGGCGCGATCGTGGACCCGGAGACGGGCACGCGCATGCCGGTGGGCGAGAAGGGTATGATCGCCATTGCAAAGGGACACCCGATGCTCTTCAAAGGTTATCATAACAAGCCAGGTAAGACCGCGGAATGTTACGTCGGCGCGTGGTACCTTACCGGAGACCTCGCACGGATGGATGAGGCGGGCTATATATGGTTCGAGTCACGGGCAGACGATGTCAGTATCAGTTCAGGCTATCGGATCGGCCCGTTTGAGGTTGAAAGCGCGGTCAATTCGCATGAAGCGGTCCTGGAAAGCGCGATGGTTCCCAGTCCGGACCTGTTACGGGGCGAGATCGTAAAGGTCTTCGTCGTCTTAAAGCAGGGCTATGAGCAGTCCGAAGCGCTTGCTCAGGATATTCAGCAGCACGTGAAACTGATCACCGCGCCCTATAAGTATCCGCGCGAGATCGAATTTGTGGACGAGCTTCCGAAGACGATCAGCGGTAAAATCAAGCGTAAAGAGCTCAGAATCCGGGAGTTCGAGCGAAAGAGCAAGGTTATCGAGAAGCTCAAGGAGAAAGGGCTGTGGCAACGGGAAGAGCAGTAAGATCGCTGTACCCGCACTGAATTGCCGCCATCAGTTACCTAGCAATAGCGCCATCTTAGAGCTATTCAGTCGTCTCGACCAAATGCTGAACACTCGTCATACGAACCCGGGTGCTGACGAGAACAGCGACCAGCGGCGATAGCTCATGCATCGCTTCAACCGATCCAGCGCGAGTTCGACCGCGGCCTCACGCGGCATAATCCCGCGCGTCGCAGCATCCTCGAGCACCAGCCGGGTATTGAGCCGCATCTTCTCCTTGATGGTCTGGAACGCGGCCGATGGTGAAGCACCGCGGTACTCCATGGCCGCGCTGATCACGCCACCGGCATTGACGATGATATCGGGCACGCACAGCACGCCGTTCTCGTGCAGCCAGCGCTCCGCGCCCTGCGTAATGGGGATGTTGGCACCTTCCATCACCAGCCGGGTCTTCAAACGGCTCACGTTCGTCTCGTTGATTACGTCAGGCCGTGCCGCCGGGATCCAGATATCGCACTCGAGTTCGATCACCGCGTCACGGTCTCGCTTCTCGCCCTCCGTGTACGCGGCCACGCTCTTGCCCGCATCTTTTAACGCGATCAGGCCGTTGACGTCCAGCCCCCGGGGATTGTAGATCGTACCCCGGGAATCAGCAGCACCCACGAGTACCGCGCCATTCTCGGTAAGGAACCGTGCAGCGTGTTTGCCCACCGCGCCGAAGCCCTGGACGACGACCCGCGCCCCTTCCAGCTCGAAATCGCAGTACTCGAGCGCGACCTCGGTGGCATGGCTGAGCCCCCATGCAGTGGCTCCAAGCTCGTCGAGCGGGATGCCACCGAACTCGCACGGCAAGCCAACCGCACGCCCGATCTCATCCTTCACCCAGGCCATGCACTCCTCATCCGTGCCCATATCAGGCCCGAAGATATATTCCTGTATCTCGCGTAGTGAGCTGGCGAATGCACGAATCATCTGTTCCTTTTTCTCCACGGGCATCTTCGGATCGCCGTAGATCACCGATTTACCACCTCCGTGCGGTAGATCGGCAGCGGAGTTCTTCAAGGTCATGGTTCGTGCCAGCCGGAAGCACTCCTCGGCACATACCTCCGGGCCCATGCGCAACCCACCGATTGACGGCCCGCGGGCCACGTTGTCCACCACCAGCACGCCCTTGAGCCCCACCGATGGCTCGTACACGTGAATGACCTTGGCAGGCCCCAAATCATCTGCGAATCGAAATATGTCCATCCCCATCCCTCGCTTATACCTTTTAGTTCCTCTTCTCTTCTTCAGTGTTTGCTTTTGTGGCTCTATCTATCCCGGTCGGTTGAGCTGCCCCGTGCAGTCGCGCCCGAACCCAGCACCACTCGCGCGTCCACCGCCACAGCCCCTGCTTCAGAGATGATAAGGGGATTGATCTCAATCTCGCGTATCTCGTCCAGCGTCAGCAAGATATCAGAAAGCGCTGTTACCGCTGATACCAGTTGCTCCATATCCACGGGCTTCGACCCCCGGAACCCGGTCAGCAGTGGGTAGCTCTTCACCTCCCGCATCATCGCAAAAACCTCGTCCCTGCTTACGGGAGCGAGCCGGAAGCTCACATCCTTCAGGAGCTCCACGGCAATGCCGCCAGTGCCGAAGATCACGGCGGGGCCAAATTGCGGATCACGTAGCCCACCCACGATCAATTCTATTCCCGGAGGGACCATCTCGACCAGAAGGAACCCTGCTATATGTGCTTCAGGCGCTGAACGCCTCAGATCCCGCGTCATCGCGTGAACCGCAGCGCTCACTTCTTCACTATCCTGGAGACTCAGGATCACGCCACCGACGTCTCGTTTGTGGACGATGTCCGGCGAGACCACTTTGAGTACAAACGGTGGAGAAAGCTCCTTTGCTCTCTCGAGCAGGTCTTCCGGCTCTTCCATCCAGCGATACTTTGGGACCGGAATGCCCCACGCGGCTATGAGTGCCTTTGCCTCAGGCTCAAGGAGCATGTGCCGTCCCTGTGCTGCGGCCTCGCGTACGAGCTTCTTTGCCGTCTCTTTATTCATCTTGCTACTTGGATTGCTTACCGATTCTGGGGGCAACCGTTCCTGACTATGCAGGTCTACCACCTGCCAATACCGCTGCAGCCCGCGCTGCGCTTTCCGGTGTGAAGAATACTGGCAGGCCATTCGCCTCGAATCGCGCCGCTATTCTTCGTGCGAACTCGCTGTTCAGGGTGCAGATGAGTAGCGGCACGTTATGGCGATCCTTGACCGCTTTCAGGTCATCAACCAGCTTTTCCGTGATCTTTGGTGCGCCCCAGAGCACCGTGACGATCACGAGGTCGAACTCGTCCTTCAACCCTTCCTCGAGCGCGTTAACGTAATCGGCATCAATCACACTGCCGGTCAAATCGATCGGATTAGTGGTTGCTGAGAACCCGATCAGGTGTGCGCTCAGCCGCTTTCGCGTTGCCTCGCTCAACTCGCGCACTTCAAGACCCAGATCTTCACAGGCGTCCGCAATATTCACCCCAACGCCACCACCATCCGTTACGATCAAAACCCGTTTACCCGCGACCAGCTCATAGGTGTTCAGAACCTTAATGGCATCTTTGATCCCTTCGTAGCCGTTAACCGCAATGATCCCGGCCTTCTTAAATGCGGCCTTATAAAGCTCGTATCGCCCGGATATTGCGCCCGTATGGGATCGTGCGGCATGAATGCCCGCCTCACGCTTGCCCACCTTCATGACCACCACCGGTTTTTTCCGGGTGCAGCGTGATGCAACCTCGACAAACCGCTTTCCGTCGTCTACCGACTCCATATAGATGACCACGACCTTCGTTGCCGCATCGTCCGTCAAGAACGCGAGACAGTCAGACTCACCGATATCGACCCGATTCCCATAACTCACGATCCGGGCGACGCCGATACCCTGTGCGACCAACTCGGCCATGATCAGCTCGGCGAACGAGCCGCTCTGCGTGAGTATGGAGACGCCGCCCTTTTGGGGTCTTCTCACCCGCTCCTCGGGTGTGAATAAGGTATCGATTTGGGAAATCGCGTCGTAGATGCCCATGCAATTCGGGCCGATGATCCGTATCCCCTTTCGCGCACCCAGCGCTCTGAGCTCCTCCTCCCGCGCCGTCCCGGCAGGCCCGGTCTCTTTGAACCCCGCGCTCACAATAATGGCGCCTCTGAGATTATCCGCGTGCTCCATGATCTTCATGACCAGCGGTGCTGGCAGCACAAAGATCGCCACGTCGATCACCGCTTCAATCTCGCTCAATGCGCGGTAGCACCTGACCCCGCTAATGGATACGTAGTTGGGATTGACGAGATAGACCTTCCCGGGATACCCCATCCTCCGGAGGTTTTCCATGATGACCTGAGACGGCTTGCCGGGTCGCGGCGATGCCCCGACAATAGCGATCGATTGCGGGTTAAAGAAGAAGCTGATGTCTCTTCCAGTACTCATCTACGATCTCCTGTACTGTCTTCAGTGTCTCTTCCTGTCGCACAGGCGCGAAGAGATGAGCGAACCGTTTCTGTTCCTTGAGATACTCTTCCACTGGCTTCAATGTACGCGGCACGACCGTATGTGTCACATCACCATAAATCGCCTCTTTTAATGGCCATACACCGGTATCAACTGCCAGTTTCGCCAGCTTAATGGCACGGGAGGGCTCGATGCCCCAGCCGGGCGGGCAGGGCGAGAGTGCAATGAAGAGTTTCGGCCCCTGGTACTGCTCGGCCTTCTTCACCTTGTTGAAGAGATCAACGGAATGGGACGGCGAGATGGTAGCGAGATATGGTGGCTTGTGACTGTTCCAGATCGCGAAGAGATCCTTCTTGGGTTTGCGGGCGCCAAAGCCGAGCGGTGTTGTTCCGGTACTGGAGGCGAAGGGTGTCGCTCCGGACCACTGGAAGCCGGTATTGCCATACGCCTCGTTATCGTAACAGATATAATAGAAGTCGAGGTTGCGATTGAGCGCCCCGGAGGTCGATGAGAGGCCCATATCGTATGCGGCGCCGTCTCCGGTCAATACAATCACCTTTAGATCCTCTTCCGGTTCGAGCCTGCCGGTTGCTATCAGCGTGTCGAGAGCGTCTCGGACACCCTGCGCCGCAGCAGGGGCACAGGCCATCGCGGTGTACAGCCAGGAGCTCTGGAACGGATTGTAGGGGTAGATGGGCAGGAGCGTGAAACAGCCTGCGGCGTTCACGATGACAACCTTCGTGCCCAGTGCTTTCATGCAGTACCGCAGGGTTAAGATCCCCCCGCAGCCCGCACAGGCAGGCGTGCCCGGAAAGAGCACCTCTTCGCGCGGGAGCTGCTTGATCGATTTTATCTGTTCGGGCTCCATTTCGTTCACTCCTTCTCGGCGATCTCCTTCAATCTCGTCATCTCATTCCATTCGTTTTCTGTATACAGGAGGTGGTGTGTCGGCAGTACCGTGCCCGTGTCGACCGCCTCACGCATCTTCTCGAAGATGAACGCGAACTCATCCGGGCTGATGTTCTTCCCGCCCAGCCCGCCGATGAATGAGAGTATGAGCGGGCCCTGCTGCTCGTTACACAGGCAGCTGGCAACTTCTGCATGCAGGACGCCGCCCTTGCCGATACTGATGTTCTGGTCAATGACCGCCACGGCCTTACGATCTTTGAGGGCGTTTTTGATCACCTCATCGGGAAAAGGTCGCAGGAGCCGTATCCGCAAAAGCCCGGCCTTCATGCCGCTTTTGCGGGCTGCAGTTACCGCCGCTTTCCCCAGCGTGGAGAATGAATTGGTCATCACGAGCACGAACTCGGCATCCTTCAGTAGATACCCCTCGATGATGCCGTACGTACGGCCAAAGGTCCGTTCAAAATCGGCACAGACCTCGGTGTAGACCTCCAGCGCTTTCCGGCTCGCCAGATGCATCTGATACTTGAAATATGAGTAATACGATCCACCGAGAACCGCGACACCCTGGGCCATCGGTTGACTGGCCCGGAAGAATGCGTGTTTCGGCCGGTAATGCGGGAGAAAGGCGTGTACCAGCTCAGCGTCCGGCAGCTCGACGGGCTCACGCGTAAATGAGAGATAAAAACCGTCCAGGTTGACAATGATCGGCAGCAGCACCCGCTCGTCCTCAGCCAACCGGTATGCCATAAGGATCGAATCCAGCACCTCCTGACAGGTCTCGCAGTGTAGCTGCATGAACCCAGAATCGCGCGCGGCAAGGACGTCGTTATGGTCCGGCTCAAGCGTGATCGGCGCGGACAAGCCCCGTGAGACGTTGACCAGCACGAGCGGAACGCGCCAGCCAGCGAGAGCATAGAGCATCTCGAACCCGTAGAGCAGTCCCTGACTCGACGTTGCGGTAAATGCTCGCACACCCGTTGCGGAGGCTGCGCCGGCTGCGGCGATCATGGAATGCTCCGAGTCCATAATGACGAATTTGCTCGCCATCTCGCTTGTAGCTATCCACCTCGCCAGGGTCTCGATGATCTCGGTCTGCGGCGTGATAGGGTATGCCGTGATGTAGTCCACCTCAGCGAGCCGCACCGCCCAGGCGGCTGCGGCATCACCGGTGAGCATCTGCCGCATCATTGCTCAACCATCGCCTCCTGCTTCTGCTCTTGCGCACGCGCAGATAAGGGCGCGGTATGATCCTCTCGTACAGCGGTAATAGCCCGGTGGGGGCATTCCTCCACGCAGATCAGACAGCCCTTACAGTTATCGTAATCAACCGCTGGGAACCCCTCGTCATCGATCGAAATGCAGCCCTCGGGACATTTTTGTGCGCAGATCGTGCATCCGGTGCAGGGATCGAGATCCCAGACCGGTTTGAAGCAGCGCCAGTTACCCGTCTTACGGAGCGGGGTATTGCCAAGGGCATTGATCGTGGGGCTGGACACCCGTGCGGGTTCGTAGGGCATGCTCATAACGGTGCTCCCTTGTTGGACGCCCCCCTCGCGGGTCTTTATCTCCACGGGTGTGAGGGCGTTGAACGAGCGCCGGGCGGCTTCTTTATTCTTCTCGATCAGCGCGCTGTTCGTTACGATCCTAGCGATCTCCTGTTCCACCGCGGTCAGCACTGAAGCTTCTTTGAGCCCGACGATACGAGCGGCAACGGCACCAGCGAGCGTGCTGAGCACGGGAAAGCCGAGTATTTCGAGCCCAATCTTCGTGAGATCCAGCGTGATCACGCGCGCGGCAAGCTCGTACTTGCTCTGCGCTTCTTCAGGGCTGCAGGGCGTATTGATAAAGACGACGCCACCTTCTTTCAGCCCTGATACCGGTTTTGCCCGGGGGTCGCGCATGAGCGTTTCGTCCAGCACGATCACGACATCCGGCTCGGTTATGACCCCGCGTTCCATAATAGGCGCTTTTCCGATACGGGCGAAGGCCGCGATCGGTGCACCCCTTCGTTCGGCGCCGTAGAGTGGAAAGTCCTGAACAGAGCAGCCCTCCAGGAATGCTGCTGTACCGAGCACCCGACTCGCTACTTTCGCACCCTGGCCGCCCCGACCGTGGAACCTCAGCCTGAGCATATAAAGAGCCCCAATCACTTCTTATCGCGCGGCTATTATAAACTCTCCTGGTTTGGGACCCGATTTCCAGTCTGCACGGCGTACGTCAGGAACGTGGTTCAAAGGTAGCGAACACCACAAGTCATCAGACGGGGCTCTTGTATTGAGAAAAAGGGTAAAGTCCCCTGCAGGACCCGTTTGGCTACGAAGTCGCGTTCGAGATTGGACCGGACCGTGGGATGAATGAACTATCCCTCATCAATCTTATGCACCTCGTTTAGTCATCCAATTCCGCGCCGAAGAAACTCATCAGCCGCTCGTCGCAGCGTCCTGCGATAACGGCCCCTTTATCTGGTTTGCGTGGAGCCAGACTCACAGAAGCTCGGAATGCCGCCTTTGAAGAATACCTGGAGGGCGAAGGAATCGAGCACGTGCCGTCACGAAAAGGGAATCCGCAGACCAACGGCAAGTTAGAACGGCTCTGGCTTGAATATGATCGACACCGCTGGCGATTTGACTCGCTCGACGCGTTTTTAACCGGGTATAGCAACCGGATACACGGCGCTCTCGATTTTCACGAAGGCGAGACTCCTGAGGAGGCTTTCTTGCGAAGAGCGCCTCCAGAAGCGATTCTCGGCCGGTTCCTAACGGAGGACAAGTGGTATGACTGACACCGAAAATGCAAAACGAAATAATAATCGTACTCACCAGGAAAGGAATTTATATCTACCGCAGCCACTAGAATTCTGGGCTCGGTTAGCCGGAACGTAAGTAAGTTCGTTTCCCACCGAAAACACGACCAGCGCCTATAAGAACCCTTCTTCATTCAGATGAGCGTAAACTAGCGCGGGTTTTGCCATGTATTCGTGGTTCCCGAACGGCAAGAACCACTTTTTCCGCACGATAACGGCATTTGAACCAGACGATCTCGCCTTCGTGCTCGTCAGACCTTTGCCTTCGACCTCAATCTCGTTTCTCATTTATGGTATCTTGATAACGGGGTGCAGCTGGCGTTCGGAACTCATCCAATCCGGAAGTACAGGATGCCATCGTCTACTACCCTATCAGGATCGGTATACTTGGTATCCTTGAAAGGGGTGAAGGCAGCCAAAAATCAAAATCTCCTCATACAAAAGGCGTGAGCGTTAATCTAAGCGTATCTTCGGTAATGACATTCTCCAGGCAATGTAACTTCGTGTCTGGGCGATTGCAATAGAGGACTACACTCCTATCGAGTACGGCCAACTTAAAGCGCGTTGTTACCATTTGACCCAATCCTGAACTCAGTGCGCTCTCGGCCGGCATGCCAAACACTCCCACATTTCCGGCTTCCCGCAATTCCGCTATCCAATACGAGAATAATTCTAACGCTTCTTCAAGGTTGCCCAGCGTTTTCAAACGATATTGAAACTCTAAACAATCCGTTCCGATGATGACCATGACCGGCGGTTCTAAATGAGCAATGAAATCGGCGAACAGTGGAAAATCTTCATCCATTGATAGACCGTCCAAAACCTTAACGTTCTCTCGTGCCTCTTTCTCCCTCTGCTCGGTCGCAGAGTCCTTGGTGCTCATAACTTCTCCCCCGCACCACATGCACCCTTCAGCCCTTGCTTTTCGTATCTCAAAGACCGTAAGATACTTTTGATAATCCTCGTCCTTCACAAACGGCACGATACCACGCCGTAACCGCCGTTCATCCCAGCCGCTGCTCGGGATTACCACGCAATGAGTACCCTGTTGTATACTGTTGATAATCATGTGCGCGATGATCGATTGGTATCCCAGAAGGGATAAATCGTCTCCGTATTCTATAATGGCCGTCCTTCCCTTACTTAATCCGCCGTCCAAAATCACGTCTAATTCCAAACAACCCGTAGAGAGATGCGTGGGGGTATTCTGTATAGTCTCCACTCTTCTTGGCTTCTCCACTCTCCTCCGCTCGAATGGTGGGAAAAAACGAAATCGACCATCATCTAATGTAAAGCCATAGTGATGTTGATCGACTCTGACGCCTCTTAACTTCTCTAACAGCATTTCCCGCCCCCTCCGATTATCTACGGATATTCGGCGCATTTCTATTATGCCATCAACGAGAAAATCGAGCTGGGTTGTGCCCATTCTTTCTGATATGAGTATCAAATTCAGTTTGTGTTGTGTGGCATAATTTCGTACCATAGTGGTGATTCCGGCTTCCAGTTCCTCGATCTTCCCCTCTTTCTCTTCTGAGGTTATCGCTTCCCAGCTATCAATAACGAGTGTCGTGGTTTTTTCTGCCTCGCCCAATTTCTCGTACAGAACGTCCGAGAGAGACCGTAAGCCCGTAAAGCCTTTCTGTGACGGATACAGCTTCGTTGCATCGATCACGCTGATAGCGTCTGCACGTTTTTCCAGCCAGGGTAATTGCGTGTACAAAGCGGGCAGCGAGATCCGCGTTGAAAGGTAAACGGCATTTTCGCCCCCGAACTCGTTGAGTATCTCAAAAGCGAGCATTGTCTTTCCGGTGCCTGGCGCACCCTTTATCAGAAGCGAATAGCCTGCACCCGCCGATAGCGCCGCCCTCAATTCCGGCGGAATTCTACTGGTCATAGTACGTGTGTATACATAGTTATAGAGTATTATAAATCTGCCGTAAAAAGTGCTCTACACGTTCATGCATGAATCTTCAGTTTAGTAATCGAAACACCATTCGTCAAAGCGGCGTCCGGTTCAAAAACCCCCGGAGCAGCGCAGGCCATAACCCCTTCCAGAACAGCATCTTCAGTTCATACACGCCTTCCACATCCCTCTTCTCCGTATAAAAGCCCGCTTTCTCAAAGACCCGGAGCATCGCCTTGTTATCCATCAGCACGTCCGCAGTGAAACCAAGAAGACCGTGTTTCTTCGCCAGGTAGGTGAGATACGACAACAGTTCCGTGCTGATTCCCTGGTTACGATAATCGTCACGCACGGCGAATGCGACATCCGCAGTGTACATTGTCTCGTTTATCGCATACTGCCCGATGCCCACGAGTTCTTCGTTCTCCTCCTCTTCCAGCACTGCAAGTATCACCATCTGTTTCGAATAATCAATGACGACAAATTCCTGCAAGCGATCATGCGGCATATCTTTGCGCGAAGAGATGAACCGGTGATGGAGCGTATCGTCTGAGAGTGAATAGAAGAAATCTTTTAGGAGCGGCTCATCACTTATCTTCACCGGTCTCAGCTTGATCTCAAGGCCCGTCTTGGTGGTTCTGTAGGTCTCTAAGTCTTCCGGATACTCACCTCGTGCACCTGATATAAACGCCTGATCGCTAAAGATAACATTCAGTTTCTTCGCTTCGTCTATAAGCCACGGTCTGAATTTGGGGTGTGCTATCGCGATCAAGCCCATGGCGCGCTCTCTGATGTTCTTTCCGTGCAGATAGGCTATCCCATACTCGGTCACGACATACTGGACATCGCCCATAGTGAGCGTGACACGGGCACCCTCCGTGAGAAAGGGCACGATCCGTGAGACGGTACCGTCCGCTGCGGTTGATCGGAGAGTAAGTATCGTCTTCCCGTTACGCGCTAAAACCGCACCACGCATAAAATTGGCCTGACCCCCGATTCCACTGTAAAATACCTTCCCAATGGATTCCGCAGTCGCCTGTCCCGTAAGGTCGATCTCAAGCGCACTGTTTATCGCCGTCATGTTATTATGCTGCGCTATAATCAGCGGATTGTTCGTATAGTCCACCGTCCTGAACTCGATACCGGGGTGATCGTGGAGATAATCATAGGTCGCCTTTTTGCCCATACAGAACGTTGCTACGGTCTTTCCCCGATTGATGCTCTTCTCGCTATTGTCAATAACACCCTGTTTCATCAACGCAACGAGGCCGTCGCTCAGCAATTCCGTATGTACGCCAAGATGCTTTTTCTTGTGGAGATTCGAAAGAATCGCATTTGGTATACTGCCGTAGCCTACCTGAATGGTATCTCCATCTTGAATGAGACGCGAAACGTATTTCCCGATCAGCGATGTGATCCCCCCTTCAACCACTGCACTATATTCCAATAAGGGTTCATCGTACGGGAGGATAAAATCCACATCGTCAATGTGAATAAAGCTGTCGCCATGCACCCGCGGCATATGCGAGTTGACCTGTGCGATAACTATTGCGGCTTTTTCTACCGCAGCCTTCACTATATCCACACTCACACCCAGGCTCACATAACCGTGTTCATCGGGCAGCGAGGTCTGCACGAGCGCGACATCAATCGGTATAGTCCTGCGATAGAACAAATCAGGGACCTCAGAGAGGAATATGGGTGTGTAATCGGCAAAGCCTTTATTTATCGCCTCTCTGGTACTATCGCCAACGAAGAACGAGTTATGCCGGAAAATATCCTTGAATTTCTCATCCGTATAGGGGGCGACACCGAGCGTCCAGACGTGGAATACTTCAGCATCAAAGAATGCCTTTGGATGTGATTCCGCATACTGTATGAGCGCACGAACGAGATACTGAGGCTCGCCGCAGCCGGTACCGATAAAAATGTGCGCACCGCGATGAATATGAACGAAGATCTTCTCCTCGGAGACAAATTTTTCGGGGTATCTCGTCCTCATTCCCTCCAATAAGTTATGCCCTTTCTCAAAATCCATCTCCATCCCCAGCACTCCTTTTACTATTACCTTATTTTACTACATCACATCATTTCGTTGATAAAAAAAGTTCTGTTGAGTACGATTATTATTTCGTTTTGCCTTTTCGATGTCACTCATACTACTTGTCCTCCTGCAGGAACAGGCCGAGAATCGCTTCTGGAGGCGCTTTTCGCAGGAATGCAACCTCAGGAGTCTCGCCTGCACGATAATCGAGAGCGCCGTGTATCCGGTTGTTATACCAGGTTAAAAACGCTTCGAGCGAGTCAAATCGCCAGCGGTGCCGATCGTATTCAAGCCAAAGCCGTTCTACCTTGCCGTTAGTCTGCGGATTCCCTTTTCGTGACGGCACGTGCCTGATCCCTTCGCTTTCCAGATAGTGCTCAAAAGCCGAGGTCCCGGAGCTCTTGTTGGAATAGAACCGTGGGTCTCTGTCCGTATTTACCTCCCCGATCAAGATATTGAACGCCCGAGCTCTCTCTTGCGCTTCCTTGAACTGGTCGATCGATTCCACATGGGTCGCTTGTTCAAATTCACCGCCGGCAAGCGCCATGCGAGATGCATCATCGAGCCAGATGATCGCGTTTGGGTGGTTCACCGAAGTCCGATGCCAGTCGCCGTGTACCAGGCTACCCGAATGCTCACGTTCGTATCTGCATCGCTTTCTTTTCTGTTGCTTCCGTGGATTCGGCACGCTTCGCCCGGTCTCTCGGAGATACTGATGGATCTTGTTGTGCGGTATCCGATAGCCGCGCCGTCTGAGTTCGTAATAGAGGAGACGGGCGCCCAGACGCGTCTCTTCTCACGCCTCATCGATCGCCGCCTTCTGGTCAAGAGTCAGATACGTCTTTGGCCGCCTATGTGGATCCAATTTCGGATACTCCCCCGTCTCACGATGCATCTTGATCAACTGCTGCACACGACGCTCCGTTACCCCATAGACCGCTGCAGCTTTCTTCATGTTGAAAAAGCCGGTATTTACACGGATTATGAGCCATTTGATCTCCTCATTCGTCAGTTTTACCATGCCATCCGAAGGCATGGTGTCGCGAAATAATATCTGTACTCAACAGGATCAAGGAATGACGGGAACCTTTATATAGTATGTGGTACGAACTTAAGATTAGTATGATAGGTGACTTTGTGGTCTCAACAAGAAGGCTAAACTTATAGGCAGAAGAGCTAGTGTCTTGACAATTTATTTTCCAGTCAATATTTATATGTGGGGTACTCCATACTGGTTTCATGAGCAGATTTTCCCTTGCTCCCGACGAGGTAGATTATCTCACTGGTTTTGTGAAG
>DSCO01000026.1 GCA_011049045.1 Methanomicrobia archaeon
ATCCCGCTCTCGGCAGGTCTGGGCTCCTCTGCCGCGACCTCCGTTGCGACCGTTGCGGCGCTCAAGGAGTACTTCGGCGTCGGTAGCGATCTCGAGCGCATACGGAGCGACGCGCACGCGGTGGAACTCCGGGTGCAGGGTGCTGCGAGCCCGATCGATACCGCCATCGCGACCCACGGCGGGTACGTGCTCGTGGAGCAGGGCACGGTGCAGCACGTGCAGTTACCCGCGTTGCAGTTGCTCGTCGGGTGCGTGGATAGCATACCGCTGAGTATGGGCACGGCAAAGGCGAGTGATCTCAGCTTGAAGACCAAAGCACTGGTTGCTGGTGTGCGAGCGCGTAAAGAGCACTTCCCTGCTATCTTCGAGGCCATAAGCAACGCGGCCGATGAGCTGACGGTGGAGGCGATCCAGGCGCTCGAAGCGGGCGATACAATAAAGCTGGGCGTATTGCTGAACAGCAATCACGGGCTGCTGGATGCGATCGGGGTGGTGCCGCGCCGGTTGAGCAGTCTCGTGAAGGTGGCACAGTCACTGGGTGCGCTGGGCGCGAAAGTGACGGGCGCTGGCGGCTCGGACGAGCTGGGTGGTATCGGCTCGGTGCTGGTGCTGCCCGGACGGAACGAAGCGAAGATACGGGCAGCGATGGAGCTTGAAGGCGCGCTCGCCATGCCGGTACGAACCGGAGGGGCGGGGTTGAAGATCGAACAGTTTGCTTCCGCGGATAGATAGATAGATAGATAGATGAACAAATAGGATAAAATTCTGCACTACCATACATAGCGTCTTCTTCAATGATTTTTCGCGTTACCATGCCTCTTGACGAAGAAATCGCTAGTTACGTTACGGAGAAGTTTGAGAACCTGCCCACAGGTGCTTGCATGGAGGCGTGGACATGTGGTTTGACGGTTTTCACCCTGGAAATCTTCCTATCCCGGTAAGTGGTGTTCCCAAACGTGGAGAAGTGCCTTAAATCCTAAAGTTCACGTTGAGCATATAGCTCTTTGCCTTGAAGAAGTCTTTGCAAAACGCAGCAACCGTTTCTGGCGGATAGTATTTACAGCTAAAAATATCGATATAGGCTGCATTTGTCTGGTTTGCAAAATGGCCCGATATCAGGCTCGTTTCAATCAGCTGGATCATGGAAAAACCAGAAACCCGTGGGTCTTCCCCGAAGTTCACGACCTGGGTCTCACCATATCGCTTCATCTCGATGAGCTCACAGAGCTTCACGACAAAGTCTTTTATTGCTCCTGCATTCCTGATTAACGCAGGGTCACAGCCCTTTAGGTCTACCGAACAAGTAAGTCCCCATGCCGCTGATCTACGATATTCTTCGAGGGCCCAGTTCTTCGTATCCATCCAGATAAGACTATCGGTCCCCTTTATAAACTTTTAAAACTGGGAACAATTACTAACAAATACGCTACTTTTTTTGGTAACTCTGTTAGAAACACATTGCACGTTCTCCGCAATGTTCTTAGGACTGAAACTCACCCATTTTAAAAAAGAACTGAAAATTTACCGATTTGAGCCTGGAATAACCAAACGCAAGTCTATTTATCCTATCGAACGGAGGATCAATACAAATATTTCGGTCAGCATGAGTCTGGACCAACCAGATGTCGGTCAATCTGAAACCTTTTTCTATTAGTATTCGACCAACCTTTTATTTCACGCTTCTTGTGTAACGGATTATTACACTATCCCAGTATCTTTGTCATACAGCCCGCGATCAAGCCGCCGATCGCATCGTCCATGAAAACGCCCAACTCCTTTAGGATGCCCGGCTTCCGGGTATCGTAATAGACGAAATTGAACATCGCCTTCTTGCCACCGATGTATTCCGCGATATCGAGCCCGAAGAGCTCGTCGGCCACCACGCAGGCTGCGTCCTGCGCGCCGAGCTCACCGCCGCGGCCCGTTCTGATCCCCTCCTCGTCCGCATGCAGTGCCGCAGCAAGCAACAACGACACGTTCACGTCACCGCACTCTTTTCTAATCGTCTCTGCAAAACGCGTCCTGAGCACTGCGTCATCCGTTTCATCACCGTCTACGCGCACGTAGAGCTCCAGTGCCGTCGCGACCATATCGTCATTGTGAGTTCGGCGGTATGGCGGGCGTCATACTCGCTGCGGCCTCACGGGTGATTCCGGTCGTTATTGATGGCTTCATAGCCACCACGGCGGCGCTCATTGCCTGCGCGCTCGAGCCCACAGCTAACGAGTACCTGATCGCCGCGCATCTCCAGCAGATCGGGTGGTGCTCGATTACCTGGGTCTGAAGCCGTTGCTCGCTCTGGATATGCGGCTCGGTGAAGGCACCGGCGCTGCTTGGGGGATCAGTCTCGTAGAAGCGGCCTGCAAGGTCCTGAACCAGATGGCTACGTTTGCAGAGGCTGGCGTTGCGGATAAAGCAGACGCTCCTTCACGACCTGAATAGCCCGCCCGTGCACTGGTTACGGTCGCTTTCACAGCGGGGGATGGATCTGCACAGCCCGGACACTCTTGAGCTTACCGATCTCCTCAATGAGCTCTCCGGGAACGCTCTGATCGGTAATGATCGTGAGTTTGGGGTCGTCTACCAGGTACGGATCGTCGCTCACCGCCTGCCGTATGCTCAGTCCACGCTGCGCCATCACCGTCGCAACGTCTCCGATGATCCCTACCTGCCTGGCATCCGTCGGATGGATGATGACCACACTCAGGCCCAACAGCGGTGCGACCTCAATGAGGAAGGCGATCGAGCGCAGATGCTCGAAGATACGCTTTAACGCCGCATCGGTAATGATGCGTTTCACCGTCAGATCCACGACGCGGCGGTCAACGCCTATCTCGTGCGCGATGTGCGAATGGGGTATTTCAATCCCGCCCGAGGCGACTTTGCCGTCTGCACTCACCCGGAAGCCGCGCTCCAGTAAGAGTTCAATGACCTTCTTCTGTGATGGCGAGCCCTCAAACTTCGCCATTACCTCTTTCCACATTGCTGCTCTCCTTGCTTCCCGGACTGAATGAATTGCTGAATGACTGCGTGGCGGGCGGGATCCGCGGAGAAGCGGGTTGGTTGGTTAGTTGCTAGCTAGCTACGCTACGCTACGCTACGGCCTGGCTGCCGAGGCCGCGAATGGGTGGAGCCCGGAGGGTTCTTACCGATACCCCCCCCTCCGTATGAGGTCCTCGCGCACATCCTCTAACTTCCGCGTTGCCGCATTCACCTTCTCCCGGACCTCGTCCTCCACCGACCGCATACTCACGCGTACTGATCGCTCTCGCTCCTTCATGTCCCGCTCGATGTTTCGCAGGCGCTCGTCGATGCTCAGGAACAAGAGCGCGAGCATTCCCACGATGATCACCGCGGAAAGCGCAATCGCGGGATCCTTATACTTGCTCCACAATCGATACGTGAGCACGAAGGTAGAGAACACCATCACTATCGAGAATATAATGTTCCGTGGTTCCATACTCTCTCTTCTCCCCTTCCTCCTTCTTAACTCCGCTGGAAATTCGTGACCATAGTATTTTAGCTTTCCGTTCCTATTTAAACTATAAGCCTCCTTCCGCCGGACTAATAACTACGTGAGTAGCAATGCAACGAACAGTGCTCATCCTCGCAGGTGGCAAGGGACAGCGATTCAACTCGCGCGATAAGTGCTTCATCGTTTTAAACCGCAAAACGCTCCTTCAACACGTTATTGACAACCTCGCCGACCTGGCGGATGAGATCATCATCGCCGCACGAGATGAGCAGCAGGGCACACGAATCAGACTGCAGATACCCAACAACGTCGTGGTGGTCTTCGATTCTATACGTGGCTTCGGACCGCTGGCCGGCGTGCTCTCCGGCCTGGAGCGTGCATCATCGCCCTACTCGCTCGTTATCGGCTGCGATATGCCCTTTGTCAACAGACGCGTGGTGGAACTGCTCTTTACGGAAGCGGAGCGCGGTAATTACAGCGCGGTCGTTCCCACCTGGGAGAACGGTATGGTAGAGCCGTTACATGCGGTCTACAAGAAGGAACCCACGCTCGCGGCGGTCCGGAACTCGATCACGAACGGCAACGAGCGGATGTTCAACGTGCTGCTCCAGCTCAAGAACGTTTATTACCTGCCGGTGGCCCGAATTCGGGCACTCGCACCGGAGTTAACGACCTTACGCAATATCAATACGCCCGAGGAGTTACAGGCGTGCAGGCAGATCGCTCAGTGACGGTGCGAAGAAACCCGAAAGCGACGTATAGGTACGTGCTCCTATGCGCTCTTCCGAGGGGGGTATGCTCTATCCTATCCTATCCTATCCTATTCTATCCTATCAACCCACCCGCTGTTTCTTCTTGCACAACTGCGAGAGATAAAGGCGGAAGGGCGTTCGTTCCCTGGCCTGGACGTGGACTCTTCCCCCTTTCAGCGACTGCATAATTGCCCGGTGGTCAGGCATGCGCGCGGCCTCCACATCCGCGTCCACCGCTACGGTCGCGAGCCCAACGCAGTCGGCGGAATGTGCATCGCTGCCCGCAACGGCTATCTTAGCGGTTCGCTTCGCCGTTCGCTGTGCCCACCAATTCCCGATGCCCGTGAAATACCGTGAATTGAAGACCTCAATTGCCGCTATCTCAGGATGTATGCAGATGTTGCCGATACTGTTACGAAAGGGATGATAGGGATGTGGCGCGATGATCAGGACGCTCTGCGCGTGTTCGTGTTCGCAGTGCCGCACCGCCCGGATTGTTTCCCTCACGCTCATGCCACGCGCTATGACCTCCTCGAGACCGAGCACGAGCAGATGACCCTGCGCGGTGCTCACCTCCTCGCCCGGAATGATCAGGAAATCCAGGTCATGAGCGGTTACGTAGTCACGCGCAGCCTGAACCCCGGCAATCGTATTGTGGTCACAGATCGCGAGACCGTCAAGCCCACGCGCCCGCGCAACCGCAATTATCCGCTCTACCGTATCGTGACCGTCAACCGAATAATTCGTGTGCACGTGCAGATCGAGCGTGAAGGTTCGGGTCATCGCACCGGTACTCTCACAAAAGAGAGGGCCGTGCAGGGTTTAAAGGTTACCGTACCACCGTCCGCGAGCGTTGCGAGCGTACCGGGCGGTTCTTAGTGGCATACTGGCGCTTCGATTACCGGTACCTCATGGTACCCGTACAGCCGGATGGTGCTGGTCAATTCGATCGGCGTGAGCAGCCCCTGGATGTTCAGCTCCAGTTCAATTCGGTTCTCTATGTCCGTAATGTAAAAGGTGCCCCGGTCGATCCGGTAGGTAATCGCGAAATCTTGGAGCTCTTCGTTGCCACTCAACGCAAGGCCCGCGCCGTTCAGCTGCGTGATCACGTCCGTTCGATTGGGCACGATCTCCACGAGCCACCCGTCAGTATCCGCGCGCATCGTTATGTTCGACGCATTCGTCAGTATCGAGCGCTGATGCGCCAGCTGGTCGTAGCTGCTCACCAGGATCGCGCGGTCCGTGACGTTCGCTCGCTGCCACGCGCCGAGCGGTTCCCTGACGTATGCCGTATCATTGATGAGAATCATCTCCACCGATCGGTCCAGCATAGTTATCGCCGTGCGCATCCTCTGAGTCCGGTAATCCACACAGCCCGAGCCGCTCAGCATAACCACCTCTCCATCGGGCACCGTTAGAGCGGTAATGAACTCGAATCGATAGGAGTCCACCCTTTTTGAGGCGTCAACGGTCTTCGCTATAAGGACGTGCGGATCAGTGATCTCACGATGCGTGCTGTAGTAGACGACGGAGATGAGCGCGACGGTCAAAAGCACGAGTGCGATTACCAATTTACGGTTGACTCCTCTTTCTATTGCTGGCGCCATGCTCATTACCATCCCTAACGGCGGTTCAGATACTGATAACTATATGATCGCGGCCTCGTTCTCGCTCATCACGCAGCGGCTTCGTTCGGTAGCGTCACCGCGAGCTGTTCAGTTAGTTATTCGAGTATCTCACGCAAAACGGTGATCACCGTGTCCAGCTGCTCCTTACTGATGACCAGCGGCGGTACCAGCCGTATGACCGTATCTGCAGTGCAATTGATCAATATACCGCGCTCGAGCGCTTTCGCAACGAATTCGGCACACGGCTTTTTCAGCTCGATCCCGATCATCAGCCCCTTCCCGCGGATCTCCTGTACTACCGGGCTGAACGCGAATCCGTGCTCTGAACGAGCCTGCCCCAGGAAATACGCGCCGAGTGCGCGTGAACGTTCCACCAGCTGCTCCTCTTCGATGACGCGTATCGACGCCAGAGCAGTCGCGCAGGCAAGCGGCGTGCCGCCAAAGGTCGACGCGTGCTCGCCCGCGTCAAATTCGAGCCCCGCGCGTGCCAGTATGGCCCCGATCGGGAAGCCCGCGCCGAGCGCCTTCGCCAGCGTCATGATGTCCGGCTGGACGCCCTCATGGTCCTTACCGAACCATGCGCCCGTGCGCCCAAAGCCCGTCTGAACCTCATCGAAGATAAGTAAGACGTCTTGTTCTGTGCAGATCTCGCGTACTTCGTTCAGGTAACCCGGAGAGGGAACGTGTATGCCGCTCTCGCCCTGTATCGGCTCCACAATGACCGCAGCGGTCTCCGCGGTGATCGCTTCTCGGATGGCTCCGGGATCGTTATACGGAACGAAGTCCACACTCTTCAGCAGCAGCGGCGTAAACGGCGCCCGGAATTTCGGCTCGTACGTTGCACTCAGGGATATGATCGTCCGTCCGTGGAAACTGCCGCGAGCCGCGATAAAACGGGATTTACCCGTCGCCTTGCAGGCCAGCTTCACGGCCGCTTCGATGCTTTCCGCGCCGGAGTTGCAGAAGAACGCCTTGGACATCCCGGTCAGTGCGACGAGCTTCTCCGCAAGCTGCACCTGCGGTTCCGTATAATACAGATTGGAGACGTGCATGAGCTTCGCGGCCTGCGCCTGTATCGCCTGTACAACCGCAGGGTGGCAGTAGCCCACCGCGTTGACCGCAATGCCGCCAACGCAATCGATGTACTCCTTGCCAGTACTATCCGTAACCACCGCGCCCTTACCTTCTGTCAGGACTACCGGCTGGCGCCTGTAGGTCGGCATAATGTACCGCCGTTCCTGCTCAAAGACCTCAGCCGGCGTTTTAAACATGCTGCAGTCCCCCCTGCATCAGGTGCTGTAGCACGGTCCGCGGATTTTTCTCCATCACCGTCATCACCGCTTCAGGAGTGAGCCCTGCGCCGGCGAGGATGCGTGCACCGAGTTCGTCGGTAATGAGATCCTCCGGTGCGTGCGTATCGGTATTGAGCAGCATGTCCGCGCCGACACGGCGTGCCACAGCCGCAACGTGCCCGTTGGCGAGGCAGTGCCCCTTCCGCGAGGTGAGCTCAAGATAGATCCCGTTCTCCTTCGCCCGTGCCGCATCTTCATCCGTGATCAGGCCGGGATGCGCAAGGATGTCAACTGCGGGGATGTTCACCGCTGCACGGTTTGTGCCCCGTGCCACAGGCTCCGCTAGCGTTTCACCGTGCACCACCACGAGTTCCGCGCCCAGCGCCTTCGCTTTCAGTGCCAACTTCTCCAGCTTTCCCGGCGGGATGTGCGTAAGCTCCACGCCGCGTATCACGGTGATAGCGCGGTCTGTCAAGTCAGCAGGCTCAGCTTTCTTCAAATTCGATAGTACGAACTCGATATTCGTGAAATCCACGTGATCGGTTATCGCAATCGCTTCATAACCCTGAACGATCGCCCGACGGACCAGTTCACTGGGCACGAGCGCGCCGTCACTGAAGAGGGAATGGGTGTGCAAATCGAACATGGTTCACGCGCTCACCGTCCTCCGCTCTTCGCTTTTTCACGCTGCGCTCTGAGCCTGTTCGCGATCGCACGGACGATCTCGCCCTTGCTCCCCCGCTTCAAGACGAGTACGCGCCCGCTCCGGTCCCAGGGCGATTTCGGATACGCCTTCTCCTTCTCCACCTCGGGCTCCAGGTGGAGCTCCTGTGCCACAGAGCTGATCTCCTCCACCTTCGGTGACTTGATCGCGTACCTGCGTGCGACGATCCGTCCCTCACGCTTCGTCCTGCCTGCGGCCAGGTTTACCGGCCAGATAACCATCTTCTTCATGAGCCTTCCTTGTTTCTGTAGTAAAGAGATAGCGGCAGCAAAAAAACCTCGGGTTGGTTACAGCAGTGCACCGAAAGCGCTTTCCAGTCCGATCCAGATATCCTGCACCTCGATCCCCAGCTGCTGCCAGACGACATATGCGCCGATGAAGGTGCCCGCGATGCTGCCGATATTCGCGAGCGCCGCGACGAAGATGACCTTGAATAGGCGGTTGCTCATCAACTCACCAACCGATTCCACCGACAGCATCGTCTTCGCATCCTCCAGTGACGGTTTGCGGACGTGTGCTTCGGTCAGCCCGGCGAACCAGCCCGCAGCTAAGAACGGGTTCAATGACGTGAGCCAGGCGACAGCAAAGGCCGTCAGCGCGGAGAACGGATGGCCACGGGCAAGCACCACGCCTGCGGCTGAGAGCACGCCGTTGATGATGAACCACCAGAGGAATGCGTGCAGTAACACGTCGAACGACAGATCGGTGAAGAGCAGCGCGAGTAAAATGAGCGCGAGGGCCACACCGATACCCAGGGTAAAGAGGTGTTTCAGCGAGAGCCCGAACCGCTTCCGGGGGAGCGAGCACAAAGCCTCTTTCGTCGGTATCGACTCCGGGCGACCGAGATACTGCATGATGCCGGCTATATGTCCCGCACCGACCACGGCCACGATCTTCGGACCTCCACGAGCGGTGGTCTGATCCCACGTCTCGCACGGTTGGTACGTGGCCGTTTCGACCACGTTCTCGCTGCTCCGATTCCGGAGATCCAGTAAACCGCGGGCAATATACGCGTCACGTTCGTCCAGGAGCGCAGTAGCGGCACCGGGCGAGAATTCGCGGAGCTCCTTCATCAGCTGCGTCACCACATCGTCGTCGGTCAGTCGATCGAGCTCAATCTCCTCTTTCGAGCCCAGAAAGCCGGAAACGAGCTTCTTCTTCTCCGTTCCCCGCTCATCGTTCACCGGTGCTCCGCCCGTTCCTGCTCGCTCCGAATCGTCCTCCCCCATGCTCGCGATCGAGAAGAGGATGGAGAAGATCATCTTTAGCTTCTCCCACAGTCGCATCTTCTTCCAGAATCGTTGCATCGTTATCTGGATCGGCCGGTCGATCAGCGCGATCGCAGCGCCCTGCTCATCCGCCTTCGCCATGGCCGCCATCATATCGGCACCCGGCTCGATCCCCAGCTCCGCGCCCATCTTCCGCTGCACATAGGCAAGCAGCCAGTGCGTGAGGATCAGAAAGGGATTACCCGCACTGAGCATTTCCTTCGGTGATACCTCTTTCACGTCGCCCTTCAATGATCTGTATCGCGCGTCGCATAACTCGACGGCCACGACATCCGGTTGCTCGCGCTCGATTACTGCCTCGACTTCCTTCACGCTCTTCTCGAGCACGTGGCCGGTGCCGACCAGGACAATGTCACCGACGTTATGCACGCTCATAGTGCTTTTTCAGTACCGCTCTTTCCCTAATAAGACGTACGTACGCACACTCACAGGTGATAAATCTGACCTTATTAACGCGGCCATCAGGCAAATAAGCATGAATCCGTGCGATCCGGCTCATTTCTCGTCACTAGCTCCTTAGTTAGTGCGTTTTGTAGCGCAGCAGGGCAGCGACACCGCCGAAGGCACGCTTCAACTGCGCGCCTTCCTCAAAATCGGTCGAGACGATCTCCACCTCAGCGCCCGTGAGCTCAGCCAGCTCCACCAGTTCGTGGACGAAGTCCGCATCCAGCTCCTCGGAGATCAAAAGCGTATCCACCGCACCCATCTCGAGCTTCTGGCGCACATCTCGCTCTCCATAGGTCACCATCAATTCATCGGTCCCGATGTATTTCATGAACCGCCCCATGAGCTTCTTCTCACGCATGAGGTCCATACCCTCCAGGACGCTCTCGGCAGCGTCAACCAGCTCATAGAGGCCTGATTCGTCGGTATACGCGACATCAAAGGCGCCGAGGATCTTGTTCTGGATCTCGTAATGGAGATACGCACCTTTGATGAAATCCTCCTTCGTCGGGCTCGGGCCGCCGATCAGGAGACCCATGAGGTCTTTCTCCTGCAGCAGGATCTGAGAGGTAGTCTCACCGATCCGCTTATAAAAGTCCTCGGTCGCTATCTCCCGGAGTCGCTGGAATCGTAGCGCAGACTGACCGCCTTTCCTGATCTTGCCGGGAACTGAGGACGTGAGGTGCTTGATCGGCTCCACGATCTTCCCGCTCAGAACGCCGATCGTTGCTTCTCGTTTATCCAGTACGAGCAGCCCAAATTTCTCCTTCTCCTCGATCAGCTCTTCCAGAGGCTCGAGGAAGAAGCTCGAATTACAGTGGTAAATAAAGGAATAGATCTTTTCCGGTGGCTCGACGATATACGTCTCGATATCCGTCTTGTCGCCGCCCTTATCGATCGCGCCGCAGAAGATTACCAGTCCGTTCTCGCTCACGGTCACGTACCGCAACTTCGCCAGGATCGATTCCAGGATACTCTGCACGTTCGTGCGCGTGATCTTGCTCTTGATGTTCATTGCCTGCCCGTGCTCGTCCCGGAGTTGCGCGGTAACATCCGAGACCTGCTTATCGGGCGGGATATAGACTGAGACGAGCTCCGTGCCTCGCCCGGTCTTCTGACTCAGTTCTTCCAGTACTTTCTTGAAGTCGTACCGCTTCAGTTGTTCCATTTTTATCGTACTACACTATCTCCCTCTTCTGTTTGTTGGGTTGCCCGTAACGCGCCTCACGATTAGCTCCCGGACCGGTAAGGGTATGCCGCTTTCCTTCATAAAACGTTCGGTACTCAAGGAAGTTACCGTTATGCGGCAACCGGGGCTCGAACCCGGGTTAGAGGCTTGGGAAGCCCCTGTCCTACCACTAGACTATTGCCGCCCTGTACTTCTGCTCAAACTCGTCAAACGCCGCGGCAAGCGCGCGCAGAGCAGTTTTCACGGCCTCTAGCGGATCGCCCGAGTTCATCTTTACGTACAATATAGGATTGCTCTGCAGCGTCTCCGGTATGTTATAGGTCGCGATATTCACCTGCGGATCATCGAGCAGCGTGGCCGTGAGGAGCGCTAAGAGGGTGTGGTCCTCGCCGGCGATCTCCATCCGCACGGCATCCTCAGTACGCTCCAAGATGGTGAGCTTCTTCTGCTGCTCCTCTTCTTCTTCTTCTTTCCGGATCTCCGGTGCTTCCTCGGCCGCCATTTCACCTCAACCTCCGCCGTTAAAAGAGCCCTCTGCCGTAATCTTCTGAGACCTTCCGCGTTTCCACCCGCTTGCAGCGCTCACAGGACAGGACATTGCCCTTTCGCTTCAGATCGCCCTTGCACTTCGAGCAGATCGCTTTGACCACGCCGAGATCCTTATCCTCCGTGCTGAGTCGTAACGCCCGGGCATCGATCACTTTCGCCTTCACGAGATCCAGAAAGCCAAATTCGCGCTGGAGCTCGTTCACGTAGCCGCGCTTGACATTGGAGATGTGGATGACGCCCTGGGTGGAAGAGGCGACCTCACGATCCTCCTGCCCCAGCATGCAGGCGATGCTCACCACGGCAATCGATTCCCGTAGATCCTCTATCCTGCAGATGACCACATCGCCCTCCTGCAGCATTGGCGGCGTCGAGACCTTCGGCACCACATTGATTACGCGTTTATCACTGATACTCACGCCGCCGATCAGTGAAGCATAAATGTTGCCTTTCTCATCATACACGCCCGTGCCGGGTGTAAACTCTTCGGACGTCCCTAAAAAATCGCCCGGCACCACTAAACCTTCCTCTTTCGTCATTTACTTCGCTCCTTTCTTCTACTCCTTTAATATTGTAGCACTTATCATATTTATTTGTTATGCGTGTGCTCGGAATCGATCCCGGAACCGCGATAACGGGCTGGGGTGTCGTTGAGTTCTCTAACGGTCGGCTCGTCTCCATTGACTGCGGCTGTATCAAGACGAGCACGGCGTTCACCTACGGTGAGCGGCTAAAGCGGATTTATAACGAGTTGCTTCGACTGATCGAAGCGACGAAGCCCGATGAAATGGCGATCGAGAAGATCTTCTTCAATACGAACGTGAAGACCGCTTTGAGCGTGGGTCAAGCGCGGGGCGTCTGCCTTCTGGCTGCATCGATCCACGAGCTGCCGATCTTCGAGTATAATACCTCAGAAGTGAAGAATTACCTCACCGGCTATGGGCGTGCGACGAAGCAGGAGGTCGCAAGCAGGGTGAAAGCGGTGCTCGCGTTAGCAGAGATCCCCCGGCCCGATGACGTCTCAGATGCGCTCGCGATCGCGACGACGCATGTAGCACAGAAGTTCGCGCTAGAAATTCAGCAATAACGTATACACCATAAACCAGGTGAAGAGCGTCATGAACGAGATATACAGCCAATCCTTCGCGCTCTCCAATTTCGTGTGCATGAACGGGTAGACGAATTTCTGGATCAGGATCAGGAGGATCGCAATGAGCAGCCCGTCTGAGGATATCGGGTCAGGAACGATAAGGTACGAACTGATAGCCGCAACTACGCCGAAGATGACCGGAACAACCGTCTTTTTGAGGCCTTCCTCGTATTCCGCTCTCTTTTTATCCGTATCCTTCTGCTCGGGCGCCATGTGCTCGCTCGTTCTTACTTAATCCTTTCAGTATATAAGAGTCCGGATTACTCGAGTCCTTCGTGAGCTGAGCGCGACAGCGTCACACAGGGGCTGGGCCATAACCGGTTTTCTCTGATACTGCCAGCGATACGCCGGAACGCGCGTCAGTCTCGCGAGCAGGCTGGGGGGACGCACGCTAATTTTTTATCTGGTGAACGCTAAGCTAAGCTACATAAGTAAAACGCGTAAAGAGCGGAGGAGCGCGGCCTTGACGAAGGCTCACGAGCAGTCGGATTCTGAAGCGGAAGAAGCACCGGAAGAGCGGACCGAGGCGGAAGAGAAGCGGGTCTCAAACGAGGAACTGGAGCGTCTCGAGCGTGACTTGGAGCAGAAGACCGCGCAGGCTGAGGAGTACCTTAACCGACTGAAATACCTGCAGGCAGACTTCGAGAACTATAAGAAGATGGTCGCGCGAGAGCGCGAACGGTATGAGAAGTGTGCCACCGAAGCGTTGATCAAGCGCTTGTTGCCCATACTGGATCATCTGGAGGCGGCTTTTACGTCTGCGCAGAGCTGTAAGGATCTGGTATCGTTCGTCAAGGGCATAGAGCTGATCTATCTCGATCTCCTCGAGGCGCTGGGTCAGGAAGGCTTGAAACCGATCAAAGCAGTGGGCGAGAAATATGACCCTTACAAGCATGAGGTCGTGATGACGGTCCTCGATGAGGATGCGCCCGAAGATATGGTTCTGGAGGAGCTCGAACGCGGCTATATGCTGGGTACGCACGTCTTACGTTCCGCTAAGGTCGCTCTCTCCAAACACGCGAAACCCGCGTCTGAGAACGATGCGAGCACGGCCGCCGAAGAGACTTAGCAAGCCTGGCCTGGGTGGGCTGACCTTTGGGCGGGACCCAGCTCAGTGCAGGCTGACGATCGCCTCTTTGAGCGCTTTGATCTGCTCGACCGCAGCACCCCCAACGTCCAGCGGCGCTCTACCATCAAGATCCGCTTGAATCAGCGCGTAATCGTGGGGGACGATCCCGAGCACGGGAATAGCCATATCCTCTAGGATCGTCTCGATCCTGTGAGCGACCTCTGCGCTCGTGACTTTGTTGATGACTGCACCGAACCGTGTGATGCCGATATCCTCACCGAGCGTTTTTATACGCGCCACGGTCTCGACGGAGCGCATCCCGGGCTCCAGCACGGTGAGCATGAGGTCTACGCCGCGTGCGGTCCCCCGCCCCAGGTGCTCGATACCCGCCTCCATGTCCAGGATCACCGTTGATTCCTTGAAGAGCACATGCCGCAGCAGCGCGCGGAGAAACGCGTTCTCGGGGCAGGTGCATCCGGTGCCGCCCTTCTCGATCGTGCCCATGACGAGCAGCGTGACGCCATCAGGCCCCCGTGCGCCGAATTTCGCCAGGATGTCATCCACCCGGGGATTCAATTTGAAGACGCCCATGCCGGTATCCGCGGCCGTTCGCTCGAAGATGAGCTCTTTAAGCTCCGAGATCGGTTCGGGGTTCCGCGGTATGCCGAGCGCGAATTTCAAGTTCATAGCCGGGTCGGCGTCCACCGCGATGACGCGCTCACCCTCCCGGGCAAAGAGCCGGGCAAGCGTGCCGGCGATGGTCGTTTTGCCCACACCGCCCTTCCCCGCAACTGCCAGTTTCATAACTATTTATATCAGTCGTTACTAACTGGAGATAGATAAGCAAGATACATAAGGAGTGCGGGATCAGGATACGATGGTAAAGGAGCGAACGAAGCGATTTGGGCGGGGCGCGAATGCATGTAGACGGTGCGGCCGGCAACGGGGCCTGGTACGACGGTACGGGATTTATCTCTGCCGGCAGTGTTTCCGGGAGATCGCGCGTGAGGTCGGCTTCAAGAAGTATAACTAACTAACTAACTGAGGCTGAGATGGCAGTGAATGATCGCACGTTTGTACTACCCACATTCATTCATAGATTTTTATTATCCGGGGCGTTAAGATTAACGGGAGAACGCAGGGAGTAAAAGCAGAAGGGAAGGAACATGTCACTCAATGATCCGCTGGCAGATGCGCTGTCACATATCAAGAATACCGAACGAGTCGGGAAGCTGGAGTGCACGATAAAGCCGGCCTCCAAGCTGATCGGGAACGTGCTGAGCGTGATGCAGGATGGTGGCTACATCAAGGAGTTCGAGTTCATCGAGGATGGCAAGGCGGGCTACTTCAAGGTAAAACTCCGGGGCCGGATCAACGATTGTAACGCGATAAAGCCGCGATATTACGTCCATATGCGCGAATTTGAGGAATGGGAGAAGCGACTGCTGCCCGCGCGGGGCTTCGGCATGCTCATTGTCACCACGTCAAAAGGGGTGATATCGCACGCGCAGGCGATCGAGAATGGTACCGGTGGCCAATTGCTCGCGTTTGTGTATTAACTAACTAACCATTGATCTTCCTGTGCCTCGTGCCGCTGTCATGGAATTCGACACTGCAGGCAGAACTACCTACCTAAGGATCTTCTACACGCGCTGGTGAGGAAAGCGGCGAAAGCGCCCAGCAGATCCACGCAGTGGTGCTCGGGATGACCGTCGTCGAAAGATATCGCTCTTCCGCGTTACCGTTTTTATACTGTAACAAACTATACTCTTGCAGCATGAACGAGCAGCTTTTAGATAGGCTAAAGGTCTGGTTTCGAGCCTTTCGCTACCATTTCGTGCCCCCCAGTATGTTTCCCGCAACGATTGGCGCGCTTGTCGGTTGGGCGGTCGACCAGACCTTCTCGTTATGGTTCTTCTTCCTGGTCATGCTGGGCGTTTCGCTCAATCACATCGCGTTGAACATGACCGATGATTATTTCGATTTCAAACATGCCGTTGATCAGCTGAAACCGGGCGCGAAGAACCCGTATACCGGCGGTAGCGGCCTCCTGACCAGCGGCCTGATGAAGCCGCGCGCGATGTATAACGCCTTTATCATGCTGTATTGCGGAGTTGCTGTAATTGGCCTGTATCTTGGACTGGTAAGAGGGCTGCTCGTCCTGGTGTTCGGGACCATCGGCGTTCTCAGCTCCATATTTTACACCGCACCACCAATCAAATTCTCGCATCGCGGACTCGGTGAACTGGGCCTGCTTCTCAATTTCGGGCCCATTATCGGGCTCGGCTCCTATTTTGTGCAGGCGCAGCAGCTCAGCCTTGAAGCCTTCCTGGCAACACTCCCCTGCGGCATCATGCTCTTCTCCATGGTGGTCATCAACGAAATCCCTGATCTGGAAGACGATAAGAACGCCGGGAAATTGACGCTGGTCGCGCGGTATGGCACGCAAGCAGCGGTCAACCTCTATGTCGGCAGCTGGGCGGCTACGTACTTTTTTAATTTGTTCAGGTGCTCGGCCTCTAAAAGGTCAACCTCTATGTCGGCAGCTGGGCGGCTACGTACCTCGTTATCCTGGTGGGAGTAGCATCTCAGGTGCTCACGCCGTTCGCGCTCCTTGCAGTCCTCGCGCTCCCCCTGACCTACCGGTCAGTGAAGATACTCCGTGCACATCACCACGACCCGCAGTTGCTGGTACCGGCGAACCTGGCAATGATCAAATCGCACAGTATCACCTCACTACTGCTCATCGGTGCTTATGCGCTCGAGGGTCTCGTGAAGGGCTCGGATGGCCTGCACCTCATCGGCCTATTGCTGGTCTTACTCGTTTTCTACCTGCCTGCTGCGCTCGCGATCTTTCGGCCGCATCGAACCGTCTGAACGCTCATCACACACGCTGACCGTAGCGTTATCCTCGCTTTTTGGTCAGCATACGCTGTAGTTCATCAGCGTCGTCCATGATTTCCAATCCCGCATGCCGCCCTTCAGCTTCGAGCAGAAGCTGGTCTCCCGTGCCCCGCTTCGCGTACAGCCGCAGCTTCAGGGTCGAGGCGAGGCTCTCGGAGATCCGCCCGGTCATGCTACCCGCATGAGGACTCCTAAGCGCAACCACCGTACCCTGCAGCCCTTCCAGATCCAGGTAGAAGTGCCGATCTTCGAGGGACAATCGTACCCACTGCGCGCCCTTCTCGAACCGCGTGATTCGCGCGCCGGTGTAGGTCGCGAATCGGTAATAGCGCTTGTCATGCCAGAGCACCGCGGCGAACCCCGGAATGATGAGGCGTAGCCAGGGAATGCGAGCGAGCACAAGCATGAAGGCGGTATCCTCGGTGGTGAAGTGGTTCGCTTGCATCCAGAGATAGGCGCTGGGGAAGCTGGAGCCCCAATCCTTCTCGATATAGCCCTTCCCGCCCTCGAAACTGATCCGTTCAGCGTCCAGGGTTAAAGCGCCGTGAATCGTGTGGGTCATGCTCACCATGTCGTGTTTGCACTGCATGAACGGCACGAACGACGCCCAGCCCATGATCCCGGGTGCGAAGAGCCGTTTCGGATAGGGGACGACTTTATCGAACCAGAGCTCGCCCGTTATCCGGTGGCCAGATCCACGAGCAAGGTCTAATCGAAGCGCAGAGTCGGAAAAGTGGTTCGCAGCAATACGCAGATCAAATGCTCGCGCAGCGGGAAGAAACTCATCGACCGGGAACGTGAAATAGTCGTAGTCACCTGTCGTGCCATTGAAGACCTGGATGAAGGCGTGCGAATCTCGCTTCGTTGACCCGAGTGAGATCCCCGGGATAATGGCGAGAACGTGCTCTTCCGCGGCATCCACGAGCTTATAGTACCAGCCCTCAAAGTAGTTACGCCGGCTCTTCGAGCCCTGGAAGCGTTCGGGATGCATGATTTTCCGGAGGTTGTCAGGGCCCATAGGTCTGATCGTATACGTGATTATGGAAGCTGCAACACCCTGCAGTTCTAACTCCGTTGATTAGCACGTAATTCACACATCGAGATTCATCACTTCCAGCGCGTGCGCCGTGATGAAGTTCCGACGCGGCTCGACCTCTTCGCCCATCAGTACGGTAAAGAGCCAGTCAGCCTCTGCAGCGTCCCTCAGGTTCACGCGCTTGATACACCGCGTCTCGGGGTTCATCGTGGTCTCCCAGAGCTGCTCGGCGTTCATCTCGCCGAGACCCTTGTAGCGCTGGATCTTCACGCCCGTATCGCCCTCAATCACGTTCAGCTCGGTCAGTATCTTCTGATACTCCTCGTCGGAGAATGCGTACCGCTCAGCTTTGCCCTTCTTCACCATATACAGCGGCGGCTGCGCGATATAGACGTGGTTCATGCTTACCAGCTCCTGCATGTACCGGTAGAAGAACGTGAGCAGGAGCGTGCGAATATGCGCGCCGTCAACGTCCGCATCGCTCATGATGATCACTTTGTGATAGCGGATCTGCTCGAGATCGAAGTCCTCCCCGATGCCCGCGCCCAGCGCGGTGATGAGTGTCCTGATCGCGTCACTCTTCAGAATCTTATCCAGCCGCGCCTTCTCCACGTTCAGGATCTTGCCCCTGATCGGTAGAATCGCCTGGAAGTTCTTATCACGTGCCTGTTTCGCCGAGCCGCCGGCGGAATCGCCCTCAACGATGTACAACTCGCGTTTCGCCGGGTCTTTCTCAGAGCAGTCCGCGAGCTTCCCGGGCAGTGAATCGGCCATAAAATCCTTCTTGCGTACGATTTCGCGCGCACGACGCGCTGCTTCACGTGCATGCGCTGTCTCCATCGCCTTCTTGATGATCGACGCGGCATCGTTCGGATGCTCTTCCAAAAACTCCCACATGTGCTCGCGCACAATCGACTCCACAACACCTTTTACCTCGCTATTCCCGAGCTTTGTCTTCGTCTGTCCCTCAAACTGCGGGTCACGGAGCTTCACACTGATAACGGCCGAGAGCCCTTCGCGAACGTCTTCACCATCCAGGTTCACCTTCTTCAACAGATTGTTCGCCCTACCGAAATCATTGAGCACCCGTGTCAGGGCCGCTTTGAAGCCGCTGAGATGCTTACCACCCTCAATGGTCTTCACGTTGTTCACGAACGAGAAGATGTTCTCCGCGTAGCTGTCATTGAACTGGACCCCGATCTCGACTTTTACCCCGTCCTTATCGTCCTCAAAGAGGATGGGCTCGTGTAGCACGCGTTTTGTCCGGTTGATATAGTCGAGGAACGCGGCAATACCGCCCTCATATTGGAACTCCTTCTCGTCGCCCGTCCGTTTGTCCTTCAGGGTAAGATAAAGCCCTTTGTTCAGAAATGCCAGCTCACGCAGCCGCGTTGTGAGTATGCCTGCGTCGATCTCATAGGGCCCGAAGATCTCAAGGTCCGGTTTGAAGTGCACCTTCGTACCGCACTCTTTCCAATCAGCGTCGGGCACATGCAACTCCTCTAAGGGTCCGAGCGGCTTTCCGCGCTCATACTTCTGGTAATACCGGTGGCTGTTCCGCAGCACCTCTACCTCGAGCCATTCGGAGAGTGCATTGACCACGGAGATGCCCACGCCATGGAGCCCACCAGCCACCTTATAGACCTTGTCATCGAACTTACCACCCGCGTGGAGCTTTGTCATGACGATCTCCACTGCCGGGAGGTTGTATTCCGCGTGCAGATCCACCGGGATCCCGCGGCCATTATCATCCACCGTCACGGAGTTATCCGTGTGAATAATCACCTTGATATGGGTGCAGTACCCGATGAGCGCCTCATCGACGCTGTTATCAAGCACTTCATTGATCAGATGATGAAGTCCTCGCGTGCTCGTGTCACCGATGTACATCGCGGGCCGCTTACGAACCGCGGTGAGGTCTTTGAGCACCTGAATATCCTTTGCACTGTAACTCTCTTCTGCCATTGACTCTGGTTTGAGATAGCTGCGGATTGAGATAAAGCTTTTCCCTGCGCTGCTCCTGACCGCTCGGTTCACGCTCAGTGAACGCCCCAGGTCAGCCGGCTCTCGAAGAGATAATTCAACAGAAAGGCGCATAAGATCCCCACGATGTTCGAGAGCAGGTAGTAGAGCCCTGCGTACTCGGTCAGGGCGTAGAGCACGCCGATATTGACGGCGAGGCCACCTGAGCGCCAGATATTGCTCTTGATGATGCGTTTCAAGAACTGCGCGACGCGCGTCGTCCGCTGCTCCTTAAAGGTCCAGCGGTCGTTCATCAGGAATTGCATGATGATCGCGATCTCAATGGCAATCGCGGACGAATAGAGGTAGAAAATGCCGGCGAGGTCGGTGAAGAGCCAGAGCAACCCGGTGTTGATCACCGCACCGATACCACCTACGATCGAGAACTTGAAGAGCCGGATCGCATCACTCTCCAGTGCCACCAGTCGTTCGGATCGCCGCATGGTCAGACCATTGAAATGGAGCGGTAAAAGACAAAAGCCTTTTCTTTATCGCAGCCGCTCTTTTAGTTGGTGTGTAGGTGGGTAAAAGCGGAGGTTGCCGAGTGGTCAAAGGCGTGAGGTTCAGGGCCTCATCCCGCAGGGGTTCGAGAGTTCGAATCTCTCCCTCCGCATTCATTCCCTTCCCGTCCATTCCTGCGTAACTCGCGTCCATACCACGCACGTCAATTTAGGAAGCAGACAGGGTTACTTTTAAATAGCGCGCGAACATTCACAGGAACGTAGAGCAGCTAAGAAGAGGAACGCGAAAGCATGGACGTCATTGCAGTTGGCGGTTATGAAGAAGTCGGTCGGAACATGACCGCGATACGGATAGATAACGAAGTAGTGATCTTTGATATGGGGCTGTGCCTGGACAAGCTGCAGGACGATGAGGAGGGTAAGGAAGCGTACACCACCCGTGAGCTCGTCGCTATGGGCGCGATGCCGGACGATACGATGATCCCCAAGAACGCCGTGGTTGGGATCGTCTGCAGCCACGGGCATCTTGATCACATTGGTGCCATCGACCGGCTCGCCAGCGCGTATAATTGCCCCATTATCGGTACACGGTACACGATCGAACTCATTCGGGGCATGGCAAAGAGCCAGGAGCTCGTAGCGCTCGAGCCCGGTAAGAGCCTCGACCTTTCGTCGAATTTCGCACTGGAACTGGTGCACGTGACCCACTCCATCCCCCACGCGACTATCGCGACCGTTCGCACGCCCGAGGGTATCGTCGCGTATGCGAACGACTTCAAGTTCGATAACTACCCGATACTGGATACGAAACCTGATTATATGCGACTGAAGAAGCTGGGGCGCGAGGGCGTGAACCTCCTGATCGTCGAAAGTGTCCGGGTGGCAGAAGGCGGGAAGTCCGCCTCCGAGTCGGTGGCCCGCGAGCTGCTCAAGGATCTCATGATCACCGACGCCTCGACCTATTTCCTCGCCTCGTTCTCTTCACATATCGAGCGAATTCATAGCATCTGCGAGTTCGCGAAGCGGATGGGCCGCAAACCGGTGTTCCTCGGCCGGTCACTCAAGTTCTATGTCGCGACCGCGGAGAAGCTCGGGATCATCAACCTCCCGGATAACGTTACCTTCGTTGACCGCTACCCGAAGGTCAAGCGGTTCCTCGAGCAGGTGCATGAGAGCGGCACGTGCCGCGACTACGTCTTCATCGCTACCGGGAACCAGGGCGAACCAAACGCCGTGCTCTCGCGGTTGGCGATCGATAGTCCATTGCCGCTCACGAACAACACAAAAGTCGTCTTCGCGTCCGAGACCATTCCCTCACCGATAAACGTCGCGCACCGCGAGATACTCGAGCGCAGGTTGCGTACGCACGGCGTGCGGATCTATAAGGATGCACACGTCAGCGGGCATGCACGGCGCGAGGATCATCGTGATTTGATACGGATGCTGCAGCCTGAGAACATTGTGCCCAGCCACGGCGAGATCGAGAAGCTCGCGGCGTACGCCGAGCTCGCCAGTGAGGAAGGCTACGACGTCGGGAAGAACCTGCACCTGATGCATAACGGGAAAGCACTGGAGATCTAAGATCCACCGTTCTCAATCCCGTGCCGTGTTCACCGTAATCAACTTTCCCCGCGCGGTAGGTACGGGCTACGAAGCGCTGGTATGTACGTACGTACCAGCACGGGCTCAAATTCTGTACTGCTCTGATGCTTGCAAGATCGCGACCACATCTGCATTGTCCAGATCATACCAGTTCGTATACGCATCAGCAACGGCGAACAGCCGGCCCGTTCTGATATTCAAGCAGACGACTTCATCTGCCGCTTCGCGCACCAGATGGATGGCATGCAGCGAGGCGGTGGGCACGGCAACCACGAGCTCCTTCGGCTGCTGCTTCCGCACCGAACTGAGCGCGACGAGCATGGTGAACCCTGAAGCGAGTCCGTCGTCCACCACGATGACCGTCTTGTCCCGGAGATCAGGAAATGGCTTCTGACCACGGAATAGCCGTACCCGTTTCTCGAGCTCCGCTTTCTCGTCCTCGACGCACTGCTCGATCTCGTCCGGTGTCAGCTGCAGGTGTTGTAAAAGGGGCTCGTTAAATCGTACCGTGCCGTCCCAGGAGATCGCGCCGAAGCCCGCTTCACGGTTCCACGGTATGTGGATCTTCCGCACAACGAGCACATCGAGCGGCAGCTGTAGCCGCTCCGAGACGACGGCCGCTACCGGCACGCCACCCGCGGGTATACCTAATACGTAGGCTTCCGTACCCTGGTAGTCACGGAGCTGTTCTGCCAGCAGCCGTCCGGCGTGCGCACGATCCGCAAAGACAAAGCGCTTATCGCGTAAGCGCGGATCCTCACGTACTATCGCTTCTGCCATCGCTTCAGTGCACCTGATCCTCCGTCACGTCTGCAGCTCTTCAAGCTGCTGCTTTACCGCCTCGACGTGCCCCTTCACCTGCACCTTCGGCCAGATATGCGCGATCACGCCGTCGGGAGCGATAAGAACCGTGCTCCTGACCGTGCCCCAGAACTCCTTGCCGTACAGCTGCTTTAACTGCCACGCGCCGTACTGCGCCAGAACCTGGTGTTCCACGTCACTCAGTAACCTCACCGATAGATGGTGCTTCGCCACGAATTTCCGGTGGCTTTCGACCGAATCGGCGCTTACACCCAGTACGACCGCATTCAGGCGTTTCAGGTCGTCAAGTGCGGCTGAGAAGTCCAATGCTTCACGGGTGCAGCCGCTGGTGTTGTCACGCGGGTAGAAGTAGAGCACGACCCACATGCCCGTAAAGTCGTTGAGGCACACGTTCTGGTTGTCCTTATCCGGGAGGCAGAATGCAGGGGCGACATCTCCCGCCTTCAACGGTACGGTTACTTCCTTCTCGGTCATTGTTTCTAGAGCTACACTACTCACTTCATTGGCCGGCTGTAGTGTTATAACATAACCGAGACCCTGTATCTTTCCTATGCTCACCCTGCAAACCAGCTCACTCTTACAGATCGCGCCCACGCTCGCCACGTTCTTCGCGGTCGCTTTGCGATCACCGGCGCAACCCGTGCGGCAGATCCTCGAGGTGATGAACGCGCGTAAACCGCAGGTTGTCGTTCTGGCAGTGATCGACAGTCTCGACCTGAAGGTCTATACAGACTTCGCACCCGAGCTCGTCGAGCTTCACCAGCTTCTTAAACAGGGCGGACTCATATTCGCCTGTAAACCCGTGAGCAGGCACACAACACCCGCGATTGCATCCATACTCACCGGCCTGCCACCCAAAGCGCACGGGATCGTGGTGAGCAAGGATGTAGCTACCGCGAAGATTAAATCGATCCTGGAGCTACTGCATGAGCACGGCAAACCGACGGCTGCGGTGCTCGACACGAACGGTGCGCGGCCGCTCGACGGGCGTGTGAGTTACGTCATCGGCTTTGAGAACCGCGAGGACATCGTGGCCTACGACGCGGAAATAACGGCGCACACGCTCTCGATACTGAGGACACAGCACGAGGTACGATTACTGCTCACGCACCTGCGCTCCATTGATCGGTTCGCCCATCGTGGCTGGGATCTGCAGGTCGCTGCGGGTGTGGTGAACGCGCATATGCATGAAATCATTCGCGCGGTCGCCGACCGCAACGGGCTGCTCTTCGTCTGTGGCGATCACGAGGCGCACCTGCCTGAGCGAATGGCAACCTCAGGCCAGCAGCAGCAGATACCGTTGATCGTCGCGGCACCGACATACATGAATGAAGAAATAAGTGGCGGTACCGTTTGATCTACGTATATGGATACCAGAGATCTCAAAGCGCTCGTTATCGATCTGGATGGCACGGTCTATCGCGGGACGAGCCTCATTTCCGGGGCCGATGAGGCGATTGACACGCTCTGTGAAGCGTACGACCTTTACTTCCTCACCAATAACTCGACACGGTCACGGAAGGAGTTTCTGCGCCGGTTACGGGATCTCGGCATTGCGTGCGCGGAGCAGCAGCTCATCAGCTCCGGCTATGCGGCTGCGAAGTATATTCGCGACCGGTATCCCGGGAGCCGCGTGTACGTGATTGGCGAGCAGGGGCTGGTAGCCGAACTTCGTGAGCAGCATCTGACGGTTTGCGAGGCGGACTGTGATTGTGTGCTCGTCGGTCTTGACAAAGCATTCTCCTACACCAAGCTGCAGAACGCTCTTCGCTTCATTTTAGCGGGTGCCGTATTCATCGCTACCAATACCGATCCGTTCCTGGTCACGAGCACCGGGATAAAACCTGGCGCAGGCGCCATCGTCGCCTCGATCGAGACGGCAAGTGGCACACGCCCGATCGTCACCGGCAAACCGAGCACGATTATGCGTGAGCTCATTCTCAGCACGGTGAACGTGAAGCCTCACGAGATACTTATCGTGGGCGATAACCTCGCTACCGATATCCTCATGGGGATTGAGAGCGGCATGAGGACCGCCCTCGTATTAACCGGTGCATCGGCCGAGAGCGATATCGAGGCCGCATCGATACGTCCTGATAGTGTTCTTGCCTCGCTTGCGGAACTACCGCAGGCTGTGCGGTCGCTGCGATAACGAACGCTGGTTACTGAACTAAAAACAGTGCAAAAGTAATCAGCTATTTGCAGGTATAATGAAAAGAACATACATATTACTTTTTCGTTCCCACTCAGGAATGAATGGCAGTAAAAAAAAGAGTGTTACGCGCTGCTATTTGGTGTAGGATAGAGCGAACCGGCTTTTAAGGTTCATGGAGGGCGATCACGCACCATAAATCCCGTTCACATTGCAGGCAATTTAGCTGTTTCGGGATCAGAGGAACTACAGTATGAACGAAGAAGTGACCGAATACGTTCTTTCAGGCGGCGCTTCTACGCATCGCTCGCTGCTGAGCACGGCGGCGATCAACGTGAAGAAGAAAAGCGGGGCGGTGATCCAACGCAGAGGTTCAAAATTCGACCCTGTTTGCCTCATCTCTTCATAACGTCCGTACTCGAAGACCATATTGCTTTTAGTATTCCCTGTACCAAAATCTACTTAGTTGCAGATGGCAACACGGAAAAACGCGGGAGACTCCACCGCTGGGAGGTGATAGAAGAAAATGAGGAAAGCACTTGTGGTTATCGCCCTGCTCTGTACGTTCGCGCTGGTGGCTGGGGGAATGCCAGCTGCTCATGGCGTATCTGGCAGGGATTTTGGCGCAGCGGTTTCAGGTTTAGCGAAGACCTATCCTGGCGCTATCGCTGAACATGTGACCGGTTGTGTGATGGTCGGGGGATTGCCTGCTGCTCATGGCGTGGATGGCAGGACATTTGGCGGTTTGGTTTCAGGTTTAGCGAAGACCGATCCAGCCGCTCTCGTTGCACATGTGACCGCGTGCATAGGAATGCCAGCTGCTCATGGCGTGGATGGCAGGACATTTGGCGGTTTGGTTTCAGGTTTAGCGAAGACCGATCCAGCCGCTCTCGTTGCACATATTTTAGGGTGTTAAAATACAAAGAAATTAGGATAAGAGAAAATAGAGAGTTGACTCTATTTTTTTTCTTTTTTTGTTTCGCTCCCAATTCAGGATAACCTCACACATGCTTGAAGTGAAGGTATTGTCCTAACAAACGGTAGTTTATTATAGTGGTCACACCTATTATTCCTCTTGATGAGGATATGTCTCGCCCGAGAGGAAAAATCGAGGTCGTTTGTCCGAACCCGAGATGCCGCTTTTATCGGAAGGAGGAGGGAAAGGACATCATCAAGTCAGGCACGTATAAGAGCACCGGTCATCGGAGGTACTATTGCAAGCACTGTGAAACATACTTCATGCAGACGAAAGGTACTCCACTCTATCGGAAGCATCTATCAGAAGCTGAAATCATCGAGATCTGCAAGCTTCTTGTCGAGAAGAATGGGATTCGGAGCATCGAGCGGATCACCGGCCACCACCGAGACACGATAGGTCGGCTGTTAGAGGACCTGGCGGAACACGCAGAAGAGCTAAACGAGTACTTTATCCATGATGTCGGTATCACACCGTTCGAATGCGATGAGCTATGGACGATGGTTAAAAAAAACAGAAGAAGGTTGAGCGTCAAGGCCCAGCTCGGTCTGAAGAAGGTGATGCGTGGATCTACACCTGCGTAAAGCAAAACTCGTATTTGTTCGTTTCGTTCTCAGTATGAAAATGGACGCAAGCGACCTGCAAGCGGATGATTGAGAAGCTATCCGAGAGAGTGCGGCTTCCGGATAGTGAGCACAAGATAGAGGTGTTCACCGACGGAAACAGCGACTACACCTCTGTTTTGCCACTGTATTACGCAGAGTCTCACCTCAATTACGGTCAGCTCGTGAAGATCCGAGAAAAAGGACGAGTCGTGGGTCGGGAGAAGCGGGTGATCTACGGTAGTCCAGATCTCGGCGATATAGAAACGACAGATGTGGAGAAC
>DSCO01000027.1 GCA_011049045.1 Methanomicrobia archaeon
CTGTAAACTCCCCCCTGAAATGAACTTGAAAGAAGCGCACGACTTAGCGACTACGGTGGAAAAAGCTATTAGAAAGGAGCTGCTCGTCGAGCCTACCATTCATGTTGAACCCTTAGTTGAAACGGAATAACCGTATCGCCACAGGTATACTATATATAACCCATCTAGCTGAGCCGCCCGCCGTCATAACCGTCTACTCGCCTCACCTGCCATTCTTAACCCGTCCAAAAACCTCAAACCCGTCACTCACCAGCGCGCTCACGACCTGGGCGGTCGCGTTCCGCGCAGAGTCGAAAGGGCTTCGGATTCCAGCAAGCGGCGAAACGCACTCACCTTGAGCATGGAGCACCCAATACCGTTCCCTTTCTCATCAACGTCTCCATCACCGCATCGTTCTCCATCTCCATGAAACCGCCCTTTCTGCGCTCAAAATTAACCTCGCGATAGCCCCCTCCGTTCACCTTCGATGCGCCTCACCCACAAGCTCCCCTATGTTCGTATACCCTTGAGCCGTAAGGTATTCCTGCAGCTCCCGCTTGACCCGTCCAAAAACCTCAAACCCGTCACTCACCAGCGCGCTCCCGATCTGGAAGAGAGCGGCACCGTTCCGCGCATAATCGAGCACGTCCTGCGCGCTGAAGATACCCCCCACCGCAATGATCGGTAGCTCTAATTCACGGTACAGCTCATATACGATCCGCTTCCCGCCCACCGTCAGATCCTTGCCCGATTTACCACCATAGCCCAGTGGATTCCCTAAATACGGTAGCTCAAGACGATGCTCCACCGGACGAGCAATCACCGTGTTGATCGCCGTGATCGCGTCTGCACCCGCCTGCTGCGCGAGCAGCGCCAACCCAACCGGCGCGCCGATATTCGGCGAGATCTTCACGGCCAGCGGTTTCGGGCTCACCAGCTCTTTTACTGCCTTCACGATCGCGCTTAGCAGTGGCGGGTTGTTCTCGACCGCCGTGAATTCCGAATGCGGGCACGAGGCGTCGAACTCGTACATCGCCACGGGATAATCACACTCGCGCGCGATCTGAGCTACTGAACAGCATTCTTCCACGCTCTTGCCGAAGATGCTGAGGATGACCGGGACGTTCGCATGCCGCGCCTCCTCCAGCTCGATACCGTAGTCCCGGATACCAGGATTCGGCAGCCCCATCGCATTCACATAGCTCCGCGGCTCCAGCTCGAGAAACGTCGGGTTCGGGTAACCTTCGCGCTCTTCCAGACCGATCGATTTCGTCACCACCGCGCCCGCACCCGCTGCTGCGTACCGGTACAGCAACCGACCGGAGAACCCGAAACCCGCAGCGTTCAGCAACGGGTTGGATAAAGCGATGCCACATACCGAGGTCTGCAGAAGCGGCTCCGGCTCAGGTGTGAGATCACGCAACGGATAGGATAGCAGCTCTGCCTTCTCTGCACCTGGTGCGCTGACCGAGACGCGTTTGCCGCTCTTCGCTCGCGTCCAGCACCCGAACTCGGTCTGTGCCAGTACCTCGGCCGTGAACACCGGTCCGTCTTTACAGACCAGATACCCACCAAGGTCGCACGCACCGCAGGCACCACAGCTGCACTTCACGATCCGCTCCACGGACAGCTGCGTCGGTATCTGCGCCTGCTGCGTCAGCTCACAGACTCGCTGCATCATTAATTCCGGACCGCAGGTGAGCACTGAGTCGAACGCCGCACCTCCGTGTAAGAGCGCTTCCAGCACGGCCGTGCACACACCACACTGGCCCTGCGAGCCATCCTCGGTCGACACATGCACGTCACAGCCCATATCACCAAAACCGGTGACATACAGAAGATCTGTAGCGCAGCGCGCGCCCTGAATCACCGTCACTGTGCGACCGTGTGCTCGTGCCGTTGCGGCCGCGAACCGGAGTGGTGCCGCGCCATAGCCGCCCGCAACCATGCAGATCCGAGCGCCCGTGAGGGTAAAACCGGTACCATAAGGACCGCGCAGACCCACGAGTTCGCCCTCGTGCAGCTCATGCAGGCGGTGCGAGCAGTCCCCGACATCCGCGATCGCCAGCTCGAGCTGACCATCCTGCAAAGCCAGCGCGATCGAGATCGGTATCTCATCAACGCCGGGTACCCAGACCATCACGAACTGCCCGGGCTGGCATATCCCGGCAATCTCGGGCGCGTAAAAGCTGAAGGTCTTGACGGTGTCTGTTTCTTCCCTGAGCTTCACGATCTCATGAAGCGTGGGGATATTGACGGGTAGCATATCCTTCGACGTTTAATACCACCTCACTGGTAGGTTCTGGCCGTTTTCGTATATAACCTTTCCCAACCTTTTCCATCTAGCCGCTCAATTACTACAACCGTGAAGAGATGATCGACGCACTCCGCGAGTTTATCACCACCTACTACATCCACCCTATCACCCACGATACCGGCTATAATATCGTGAACACCGTCACGTGGGCGCTCGTCCTCGTCGCCTTCCTCTTCCTCACCTTGAAACTGCTGCAGGGGCTCAAGATCCAGATCGACCGGCGGTTCATTGCTGCTGTCGTGCCCTATATTGTGGTCGGCGCGACGCTGCGTGTTATCGAGGACGCGGAATTGGTGAGGCCGCCACTGAGCTACCTGCTCATCACGCCCCTCATCTTCTTCCTCGTCTTCGGCTGCTGCGTCACTCTGCTCGTCCTCGCCGTCCAAATAACGAAAGCACGCCGCGTCGTGGCCGTACACTACACGCACGTGTTCGGGCTCTTCGGGCTGCTCTGGTGCCTTGCCAATCTCGCGCTCCTGATCGTCTTCGCGAACATCGCGGTGCCGTGGGTACCCATCGCCGTGATTGGCATCGCCGGCGCGCTCACCGGTGCGATCTCTGCGCTCGCCTCCAAAGGTAACCGCCGATTCCTTACTGATCGCCTGAATCTCGCCGTTCTCGCCGCTCATCTGCTCGACGCCGCCTCATCATTCATCGGCATTGATCTGCTCGGGTACGTCGGTAAACACGTGATCGAAGGGCTGCTCGTCGAACATACCGGCACCGCCGCGGGCATGTTTCTCCTTAAGCTCGGAATCCTCGTTCCCATTCTCTATGTGCTTGATACACAGTTCACCGCGGATGACGAGGCAGAGCTCAGGAATCTCGTGCTGCTCGCGCTGCTCATGATCGGGCTGGCACCTGCGGTCAGAAATACGCTCAGAATGATGCTCGGGGTCTAAGGTTTACTCGTGAGCCATAGCGCCAGCCGTATAAATGCCTCGGGTGTCAGCTCTTCCGGTCGCTGCTCCAAGTCCGCACACCTCGCGTGCTCCTCCCCGTAGAGGCCCTTAAAAACCGCCTTCAGCTTCTTCCGCCGCTGCGCAAATGCCGCCGTCACGAACTCGAGAAACTGAGCCTTATCCCCTATCAGATCACGCTTCGCCGCGCTCTCCTGCAGCCGCACCACCGCCCCGATCACCGGGGCTGGCGGATAGAACGCTCCTCGTGGTACCGTCTCCAGAACCTCGACATCCGTAAGCGCCTGCGCCACTACCGAAAGACGACCGTATGCTTCCGTACGAGGTGCCGCCACCAGCTTCTCCGCAAACTCATGCTGTATCAGCAGGACGGCGAGACCAAAACCGGCCTCATGGAGCAGGAGTTTATACGTGAGCCGCGCTGAGATCATGAAGGGTATGCTGGCTACCACTTTGTCGAACTTCGGTAAGGACAGCTCCAGCACGTCGCCTTCCAGTATCTCTGTTACGCTCGCTGCCGTCTCAAACCGCTCCCTGAGCAACGCCGCCAGTGCCTGATCTTTCTCCACTGCATACACCCGCTTCGCCGCTCGGTTCAGGAGCTCGGTAAGGCTCCCCGCGCCTGCTCCGATCTCTAAAACGATATCGTTAGGCATCACGGCGGCATAAGTGATCATACGCGTTGCTACACCTTCGTCCGTCAGGAAGTACTGGCCGAGTCGGCGCTCAGGTCGCAAGCCTCGCGCTTTAAGTATACCGATGACGTCCCTGTTCATGCACCTACACCTTCATGCCGCGCCCCGGCCGCCAGACCCGTTCGCATTCGCGCGCCTTCACACCGCTGTAATCGCCCTCCACGCACTGCTGCGCCTGCGCTATCAGCGCTTTGGTACGTGAGTGCAGGTACCTGCGTGCGCTCTCGTGAATGCCCTCCTTACTCGAGGCTATCGCCCCTACATACTCTGCCAGGACACGACGATAGCTGCTCACAAAGCCGCTCCTGAACACGACGGTACCATGCGTTACCCGCTTCATCTCCGCGACGACCTCGGGATGCGGCGGCAGGAACAGCGGCACGCCCAGCAAGCCATAGCGCGCGGGATCACGCTCGTAAAACTCCTTTAAGTACGCGTTCAAAGCAAATCGTTGCATGTTTCGGGCCGCCACCTCCTCTCGCTCCTTCAGAAACATCGGTGCCGTCAAGTCCTCCGGAGCCTCTTGGAGCGTCACCCGCGGGGGGAGCTGCGCTTCCTTCAGTCTGGCCTCCGTGCGATCCACCAGCTCCGCGAACAACCGCGCATAATCCGTTCTGAGGAGATGCGCATGTGTGTCTTCATGTGCCACGCGGGTCAGCAAGAATCGTAACACCGTGAAATTGTACCCCTGATAGCTGCGTGTGAGCCGCAAGCGCAGCCGCTCCAGCTCGTAATTCTCCAGCAAGATGTACGCTGTATCCGTGGGGATCAGGTACAGCGAGAAGTATTGATCCGCGAGATGCTGCTCGACTGTTGCCCGTTTCGCGCGGATCGCCTCGTGCAGCCGCTCACCCACACTACTGCGAGCACTCTGCAGCCCGATCGCTTCCTCAAAGGTACAGATGAACCGGAGGAGCTCATCAAGGAGCGAGCAGAAAGCATCAGCCGATATGCCATTGGCAGTATTAATAGCCGAAAACGGCTCCTCTCCTGCTCGCTCGATCGCATCCCGTGCATCCGCCGTCAGGTCCAACTTCATGGCACACCGTGGTGAGAGTAACTGCGATGGTCGCCGGTACGTAAGACAAGCGCCCGCTCTACCTTTAACTTTTCTGTCTGAGTTAGTGGTATGTAGACAGAGCAATGAAAAAGGAGCGTCACGTCTTTGAGGCTCTGGGCCGAGCTCGCATCGTCGTTGAAGATGGCGAGGTGGTCGAGGTCAGCGAGCCTCTGATCCGGTATTGCCGGCTCTGGGAGAAGATGCGTGGTATTCCTGAGCTCACCGAGGCGCGAATAAGGGAGAATATCACCTTCAGGATTCAGGACTTTGGGCTCTGCACCAAAGACCGCGTGCTAGAGCTGGATACGTTCGTCGGGTTCGGCGCCTCCGAGACCTTCATGACCGCGCTCCGCCGGCACCTGCTCGATAGCACCGTTACCGTCTGCGAAGGTGCAGGGACAGTGATCACCTCGAATCCCTCACTCGTTCAGGGCATCGGAGCCCGCCTGAGCGGGGTGATCGAGACCTGTCCGGTAAAAGGCATTATCCAGAAGATCGAGGCGCATGGTGGCGAGGTGCTCGAGCCGCCCCGGATAGATCAGGTCGCCGGGTTGCAAAACGCGCTTGAGTCCGGCCATACCAGCGTGGGTGTCACCGTTGCGGATCTGGCGACCGCGCAGCGCTGCCGTGCACTCAGCTCATCAGCACTGCTCTTCGCCGTACATCTCACGGGTATCACACGTGACGCTGCGGACGCTCTCTGCGATACCGTAGATCTTGTCACTGCCTGCGCATCGGCGCACATTCGTGAGCTTGCTCCTCGTAAAGCGCTACTTCAAGCTGGAACTGCGATACCGATCTTCGCACTCACCTCCCGGGGAAAGGATGTCCTGCTTGAGCGCGCAAAGGAGGTTGAGGCACCGCTCGTGGTTAATACTATGTCACTACCCGTGCTCCCGGAAGAGAAGCAACCTCGACCGCTTATTTAGGATATCGCCGCCTCCTCACCGTCGAAATCGATCCCTTACCAGCCCTGCCCAGAAAAAGAACACCCCGGGGACCCCTACCTTTCCACTGGAACAGGCTTCCCAGCCTCGGAGACCTCTGCTTATCTTGGGGCTCGGGTCACCTTCGTCTCCCGACCGAGTCCTGATCGACACTTTCCGTTCGTCTCTAAAACGATTAAATGCCCTAAATACATAGAATAACTATACAAAACCATGGCACATATCCAGCTACCGTACGGACACCGCACGCTTGAGCTCGAGCTCGAGGCGGACGTGCTGGACATAGAAGCTCAAGACGCGCTCCGTAAGAGCAAGCTCCTGCCGTTAGAATGCCTCAGGGCAGCTCTGAGAAAACCTCGGGGAACACCGCCACTGCGCGAGATAGTAGCCAGCCAGGTCTCGCCTTCGATCGTTATCGTGGTCGATGATCATACCCGAGCAGCACCGACCGAACTCATGCTCGCAGCCTTGCTGGAAGAGCTGGGGGCAGCAGCTTTGGACCGTATAACGGTTCTGGTCGCCTGCGGGACTCATCAACCACCCTCTGATGCTGATCTGCGTCGAATACTGGGCAATTACTACGGGCTTCTGCGTGTCTGCATTCATGACTGTGATGCTCATAATCTTACCCCGGTAGGTATCACCAGCCGGGGCACTCCCGTTAAGCTCAATAGCGTCTACACGAACGCGGATATCAAGATTTTGACGGGTGATATTACCCTGCATTATTATGCAGGCTTTGGGGGTGGTCGGAAGAGCATCCTCCCGGGGATTGCTGCACGTGAGAGCATTCAGGCAAACCATGCACTGCTGGTTCACGAGCAAGCGAGATCCGCGAACCTCGATGGGAACCCGGTACATCTCGATATGCTGGAAGCAGCGCTCCTAGCACCACCTGATTTCATCCTTAACGTGATCGCTTCAGCGCCGGATCAGATAGATCAAGCCTGCGCGGGCTCCATGGAGCTTGCGTTCTTGCAGGGCGTCTGTTCTGCTCGCGAGTTCTTCTGCCGCACCTCTGACGCACTTTTCGATCTGCTCATCGTCAGCGCCGGCGGAGCGCCCAAAGATAAGAACCTCTATCAAGCAGCAAAAGCGATAGAGAACTGCTACCGTGCCGTTGCACCCGGCGGAACGCTCCTGCTCCTTGCTGAATGCCCCGACGGCATCGGCGATGCGCTCTTTGAACAATGGATGGATACCTTCCCCACGTACGCCACCGCCGAGAACGCTATCCAAACACACTTTGTGCTCGGCGGCCACAAAGCATTTTATATTCGTAAGGTGATGGAGATGATAGACCTCGCCGTGGTCTCTGAACTCGATAGCGGGCTCCTCGATCGGTGGCACATAACGGGGTTCCAGTCCCTAGAGTCTGCCCTTTCGAGATTAAATAAAGATATAGGTAAAGTAGGAATAGTAAAGAAGGGTCTTGATACCCTCCTGGCACCCGCGCCGGTATGACGGGTGTTGCAGGAGGATGAGAAGCGAGAGAGGATAAGAGTGATGGTCAATCTCACGAAGCAGCGGAGAATCGCAGCGAAGGTCCTCCATGTGGGCCAGGGAAGTGTCTGGATCGACCCAAATGCCGGGGGGGACGTAGCGGAAGCTATAACGCGCGAGGATATCCGGGGACTGATCGAAGATGGCGTCATCCAGAAGATCCAGAAGCAAGGTATCAGCAGGGGACGGGCTCGGGTAGCATTACGGCAGAAAGCTATGGGACGCCGCAAAGGGCACGGCAGCAGAAAGGGTGCTCGTGGAGCCCGAACAAAGAAGAAAGCGCGCTGGATGACCAAGATTCGCGCGTTAAGACGCAGATTGAAAGAGTTGCGCGCTGATGAAGCCCTGGATAAAACCGCTTATCGTATGCTCTATAACAAGGCGAACGGTGGTGACTTCAGGAACGTAGCTCACTTGAACGAATATATAGCCACTCACGAGTTGCTCGCACGGGAGGAAAGATAACCAAATGGGAAAAGGTAGGAGTCCTACCTACCGCGTGCCCTTTCGCCGCAGACGGGAAGGGAAGACCGATTATAGGCGCAGGCTTCGGTTGCTCTTGAGCCGGATTCCGCGTGTCGTCGTCAGGCCAAGTAATCGCTACATACGTATGCAACTAATCACAACAGAGCCTGTGGGCGATCACACGCTCATCTCCGTGTCATCCTCGGAATTGCATGCGTTTGGCTATTCAGGTAGCTTATCAAGTTGCTGCGCAGCCTACTTGACCGGACTCGTGTTTGGGACTCGAGCGCGGCGGTCGGGCTACGAGGCTGGTATTCTCGATATTGGGCGCCAGACGCCGATCCATGGCTCGAATGTCTATGCTGCATTGAAGGGTGCCGTTGATAGTGGCATGATCATCCCGCATGACCCTGCCGTGTTCCCAGCTGAAGAGCGGCTAACGGGAGTGCATATTGGAGCGTACAAAGGAGATGTCACATTTTCTGATCATGTCAGAACGGTTAAATCAGCTATTTGTGGGGTTGCGGTGAGCGAGGGGGACAAAGATACAGAATGAGTGAGAGAAGATCGAGACAGAGATACGCTGATGATAAAGAGGGTGTCGTCGCAGAATGGATGCCAGCCACACGGCTGGGTATGCTCGTCAAAAGCGGGGAGATCTCCTCCATCCAGGAAGCACTCTCATCTAAATATCCGCTGAAAGAATACCAGATTGTTGACGCATTGCTGCCTGAGCTGAGTGAGGAGGTGCTGGATATTAATCTGGTGCAGCGCATGACCGATTCCGGTAGGCGCGTCAAATTCAGGGTATGTGCCATCGTTGGAGATCGCGATGGCTATATGGGGATCGGGTTAGGAAAGGACGCATTGGTGCGCAATGGGATAGTGAAGGCAGTGAGAGCAGCAAAGCTAGGGGTAACGCATATAACACGAGGTTGCGGCTCATGGGAGTGTAACTGCGGTGAGACTCATTCGATACCGTTTAAGATAGAAGGTAAAGCTGGCAGTGTCGTGATTACGCTGAAACCAGCACCAAAAGGCATCGGCCTGGCCACCGGTGACATCCCCAAACGCGTGCTCGAATTCGCAGGCGTGAAGGATGTGTGGGGCCAGACCAAAGGGCAGACCAGGACGACCTTCACTCAAGCTTTTGCCACCTATGACGCGCTACGCAGGACCTCACTCATGAAAACGGTGGAGTGAGATAAGGAGCAATGTACGCCATTATTCGGTTACGGGGAGACGTGAATGCCAGTCCTGATATTAAGTACACGCTCGAGCTGCTCAGGCTGCACCGGGTCAATCATTGTGTGGTGGCGGAGGATAACGAGTATTCACGAGGCATGATCCGCAAGGTGAAAGATTATGTAGCGTGGGGTGAGATTTCTGAAGAGATATTGGAGTCTCTGTTGCGCAATCGCGGGCGCATAACCGGCGGGCAACGACTATCGGAAGAGCTTATTCGTGATAAGACCTCGGTTTCGACATTCTCTGAGCTTGCGCATGCCTTGACCAGCAGCCAGATAACGATGAAAGAGCTCGCAGCACAGGGTATAAAACCAGTATTCCGGCTGCATCCTCCTCGGAAAGGGCATAGCGGAATTAAGAGAAGCTACACCCAAGGTGGTGTGCTGGGGTATCACGGCGAGAAGATAAACGATCTGCTCATCAAAATGCGGTAATAATCCGCGTCCCAGAGCGAAAAATAATTTTGTCTGCCGCGCGCTGCACTGATGAGTTTATTTGTCTATTGACGTTGGCAGTAGCATCTCTCATTATCGTCACTATCATGCCGCTCCGCCATCTCGAGAGAAACCCGCGCGATTTATAACCCGACAAGCATTACAGAGTGTGTAGCATAGAGATGAGCCCCACACCCAAAAAGCCCTGGTCTACGTGGAAGCATGTCACAAAGCTCGATCCTGACAAGCCGATCTCAGTTCAGCAATTGAAGAGGATCGCGGATAGCGGAACAGATGCCCTTATGATCTCGGGCACGCAGAACATCACCGACAAGAAGGTCGCCAGGTTAACCGAGCAGCTCAGAGCTTTTGACATACCTAAGATCCTGGAACCAGCCACTCCGGAAGCTGTGCTAGAAGACGATGTTGATTTCATCTTCGTTCCGCTGGTACTGAATACCGGCGATTTACAATGGATCGTCGGTAAGCACAAAAACTGGATCCAGCATTACGCCGTTAATTGGGACAAGGTTTACGCAGAGGCATATATCGTACTCAATCCAGAATCTGCGGTCGCGCAGCTCACGAGGGCATCAACACTACTTACCCCACAAGAGGTGTGTGCCTACGCGCAGTACGCAGAGAAATATCTCGGTATTCCCATCGTCTATGTCGAGTATAGTGGAAAATACGGCGATCCAGCTATAGTGAAGGCCGTGAACGAGGTTTTAAGCCATGCAACACTCTTCTATGGCGGTGGTATCACTTCTCATGAGACCGCTCTGGAGATGTCGCGATATGCAGACGTTATCGTGGTAGGGAACATCATATACGAGGATTTTGAGCGGTATCTCGAGACCATCCCCTGACCAGTTAAAGAACTGAGGCCTGCAGTGGAAATGCAGGGGTCTCCGGGTTACGTCAAAAAATACTCCCCACCTCTGACTCCGGTCGTATCTTCACCAGATAGCCCCTGAAGAATGATTTGCTGATCGTCGCTATTTCCGAGAGCTTTCGTGTCCCTATCTCAACATCCTGTATCTTATCAAGATCCTCCTCGTTGATAATGACGCGTAAACCGTCCAGCTGTACCGTGATGGGTAGTTCCTCCCCCGCTTTCGCTGGTACCAGCATCTCGATCATCTCCTTGACAAAGAGCGGATTGGCTGCTAGAGGATCCTCTTCTACCTCTACTCGCCGCTCATCCAGTTGCTTAGCGAGTTCGGTCGTCATGCGCTCGAGGCATTCTATATCACCGGCTCTGCGCAGCCGGTCAGTACGCCGACCTATACCGCCGGTGTAGTGTGGCACCTCGAGATCTGGCGGCCCCCCCACAATCAAATAAGGCACATCTAACTGCTCACAGAGTTTCGCCTTCTCCCTGATACAGTCCGTAAAGTTGCCGAATACGAAGACGGCAGCATCAGCTTCTTCAATGATCTTCTTCTCATCGACCGTGATCTGCGCGATACGCTTCCCTACTCCCCGCGCCAGGCCCATGACAATCGTGATCGCGCCCTGCCGCCTCAAATATTCCGCGACATCGCACATCGGGTTTACCGCGTGATGCTTGCCGAGCGAGGGCGAGACAACCATGACCTCAGTGCCGGCCAGTGGCAGCTCCTTGAATTTGCCGCCCAGATCCTTGATCTTGTTCCTGATGGTTTTCTCTTCTTCATCAGGGAAGGCCATGTGCAGCATGGTCTCGGTCTGCATGACCGATTCCTGAAGTATGAACCCACCGATATCCTCGACGAGCTCTTTCAGTTCGTTGAATTTGTACACGCCGCCCTCAAACATCATGATCTTGTACATGGTTTAGCTCTCCTTCGGCCCTATAAGCTCGCGCGCACGCTGCATCCACTCATCGCTGATCGCGTCCTCCGAGGCAATGATCGTAATCGCATGATCTATGGGTATGAGGTTCCGCACCCGCGCACCTTCCGGCAGGATTCTATCGATCGCATCGAGTATGCGCGCGATGAGATCCTCGCGCGGATCGTAGATCACCAGCTCCTTTAACGCGGTCAGCTCATGCTCTTCAACATCCAGCTCGATCACCAATCTGCTCAACTGCTCTACGCGTTCTCCGAACTTCTCCCAGAGCAAGGAGAGCAGCTTGGGCGCGTATTTCTCATCGCCGATCCTGAGCGTATTCTTCTCGATGCTGGCGACATCACCCACCTTTATCGGACTTGCCACCCGTCCGATCGTGATCGAGATGATGAACACGTGCTCTTCAGGATTTAAATACAAATATGCGTCATCGATGCTCGATCCAATACCCAAATCCCGGAACGTATCCCTGCAGATCGTCTCATATGAGGCGTTGGCAAACGTATCACCGCCTTCCACCTTTATCTCCATGACCTCATGCTCCGTGCTACAATAACCTAATGCGCAGGACTCATTTATAGCTAGTTACTTTCTCTGCAATTTCACCCGCTTGCCGAAGAGGCAGCCGTGACCTTGAACACCGCCAATCGGATTCTTCATGGTGCCGAACTGATGCATGCAGCGGCCAAGGACTGCAGCACCGCGAGCCAGCGCATCGTCTGCAAAAATGACCTCCGCGGCCATGGGGCGCCCAAACAGATCGCTTAACTGCTTCAGCATGAGTTCCGGCTTCTTGCCCGTGATGCCCGCGCGCCCGGTGATTCCGATCTTGGTGTCCTCAAAGATTAAATTCTCCCCCTTCGCGATCCGGATCAGATCCGTCGTGACGCATGCGGCCAGCTCATCGATCACCGGCAGCAGGGCTTTTACGCCAACCTCTTGTACGAGCCGGGCTCCTATATCCGCGATTGCTGGTAGATTCGCGAGGTTCTCGCCGGCGTCAACCCCGATGAGCACGACCTTATTCCGGTCTGCTGCAGCCACGTTCACGGGGACGCCGCCTACTCTGGTCGCTCCGCTTCTTACTCGACCGATCCAGAGCTGTTCGCGTATCTCCTCTACATAACGCTGCTTGACCTTTTTTTTCAAACGCTTTCGCGGCACGGTTTTCAGCGCCAGATCAAGCACCGAGGGGAAGTTCACGGCGACCTCCCTCGAGACCAGGGCGTCCGGAATGGCGCCTGCCAGGCCACAAAAACTACCGATCACGCGCGCGTAGGGCATACTTGCATCGGTGATCCGACCAGCGAGTGTCGTCCCGAAATCCAGCGAGAGCACCGGGTTACGGTAATCCACCTTCAACCATTTGGCCGCTTCTTTTAAACCAGCGGTCACCAGCTCGCCTTCCATCTCGTTACCCACAATCGACTCGCCTCCAGGGGGAACGTTCCCGGTCACCGCGCCGTCGAAGTAGGTGCGATCAAGGTGAGAGAAGGGCCGCAATTCCGGCACCACGTTCTCTAAGCCCATGGGCGAGACCATCTTCCGGGGTGGCACGCCCGCGAGTAGACAGCCCTTCGCCAGCGCTTTTATTACGCCTGCTACCTCATTGATCGTCTCGAAACATGCGGTCACGCCGGTGGAGCGGACAACAAAATGGACATCGTCAATACTGAGCCCCGCGGAATGTGTGCATTCGAGCAACGTCTCTTTCACCAGGGTCGCTATCGAGTCCTCGGAGAGGTCCACCAGGCTGATGGTATGGCAGAACACCTCCTGTTTCGAGAGCGCCTCCCGCGTCATCCGCACAGCCTTCGTAAGGATATACGTCCGTCCATCCTCCAGGTCTGTGGCCGTGAGGATCGCTTTCGTCGTGCTGTTTCCCAGCTCGACACTGGCCACGATGAAAAGCGGCTTGATGGACAGATCCCCGCGAGACAGCCGCAAGGTGAAATACAGGTCCGAGTAACTGATCTTTTCGGATTTCAGCACTTTTGGCTGGTGCTTCTGCTGAAAAAGGCCCATGCTCGACTGGTCATCTCCTTCACGACGTGCGCATGTGAACGATATATGCTAGTCACTGCGGGTGCGTAATAAACCTTTCTGTTCTGCCTGCCCGTTACGTACGCACCCCGGAACGATCGTCTCCCGTGCGGAAAGAAGTCGCGGTATACAACCGTTCGTCAGGCGGCCGGCGACACGAGCGATAACAAACCGATTGGGTAACAACCCTCAGCCAAACCGAAAGGTACTTCTGCTCTGCGTCTTGTATCGCTCCTCCTGACGCGGCGAAAAATAGAAACCTTTTTAAGAGGACTCCCGCAATGTCTCATTCATGTTACAAGTAGTGTTGCTTTTTGCATGGATGTTAGTGATAGCGTTCCTGGCGTTCATTGCGTGCACGTTCGAGGACCTCGAGTCAGATGCAGGATCTCAGAGCAATCCAAACTCGCAGGTGCAACTGGCAGCACAGGTCGGTCAGGTACATCGATTTTTTAATAAAGCGATTTCCGGTGAGCCGCTATCGAATGCGATGTATTGCGCGGTCGCAGGAACCGTAGCCTGGATGTTCTTGCTGAAGCTTGAACCCATGGTTCCTGATGCCCCGTGGAAGGCCGCGGTCGTTGCGATACCCCTGGGTGTCGCCTGTGCCGCGATTATCCACATCATCTTCTCGACGACCGCGCACTGCGGCAGGACAGCGGGGCAGAAGCGATTCTCACAGCCGATTTATCTCGATGTGTTCTATGGCCACCTGCTACCTATTGCTACGCACGGGTTTATGACGACGTTCTGCATTACCACTATAGCGTACATTCAGAGCAACTTGGGGGCACTCTCAGGGAATCCGACGCTGAACCATCCGTTTGCCTTACCCCTCCTGGGGTTCATCTGGGGCATTACGGTCGGCGCGATCGGATCCTCAACCGGTGATGTGCATTACGGCACGGAGCGCGAGTTCCAGGACAGACCGTTCGGAGAAGGGAAGCGTGTGGTGTACCACGGGAAGATCACACGATACGCGGACTGCGGCGTTCGGACACAGAAGGACATTGTGGGCTTTTGCGCGAAGTTCGGCGGCCCCGTAACGGGGATGACCTTCGGGCTCATCATCCTCTTCGAGAACTGGCGGACGCTGATAGGGCTGATGCTCAGTGGTTACTTGCCGGACCTGACCGTGGGCGGCGAGATGGCAGCGATAGTCAGCATTATCGTTGGACTTCTGATCGTGGCGGCGTTACTCGTGGGCAATATGATCTTCGTGAGATGGGTACGAGCGAAGTATGGACCTTTCGTAGGAGTGTGATAAGAAGATGGAGCCAACAATAGCGATATTTCTTGTACTGTATGTGGTGATAGGTGGGTTACTCGCGAGTTTTGGTGCGCACCTCTTACCAGTGGGCGGTGCCCCGGCGGCCATGGGCACGGCTACAGGGATAGCAACGGGCACTGTTCAGATCATGCTCGGCGCGGCGCTGACCGGGTTATTTACCGCGGCAAACGTGGAAACGTTTACGAACAGTCTCATTCTGGTCGCGCTCTCGGGCGCGGTCGGTGCGACGATCATGATCTGCGTGGTGATGCTCATGGCGAATATCCTGTACGCGTTTGGCTGTGGCGTGGTTCCGGTCTCCGGTCGTGTGGATGTGGATCCTATAACCAAGGAGCCACAGAAGGCGTATAAAACCCCGCAGACCGATGGCCACGGCGTGCCGAATGTGGTCTTCGTCTCGGGCACGATGGGCGGATTCCTTGGTGGGTTCGGTGGTGCACTGATGTACTGGACCATGCTGAACTACTCCCATTTCAGACCGGGCACGGCGGCAATTATCTCACTCTCTATCTTCGTGGCCAATGCGATTCTTGCAGCCTACAACATCCGCGGGACGATCGAAGGATTCCACGATCCAAAGTTCAAGCGGCTGCCGAAAGCGCTCATTGCGTCCCTGGCGGTCTCGTTTCTCGCCGGTATCGTAATCGTGCTAGCGACGATAGGACTGGAGGTATAACATGACCGTAACACCAGCAGTAGTGGAAGAGGAAGAAGCAGAAGCGCCGAAAAAGGGACTGTCATTCAAATTCCCCTTCGAAGAGACAGAGATGGCGATCATCGCCGGAGTCATTGCCGCGATCATCACGATCTTCACGGGACTGCCCGCGGTGATCAAGGGAATCGGTCTGCTCTTAGCAATACTCTGGGGCAATGATTCGGTCCGGAAGACTTCGAAGTACGGATTGGGCACCGGCGTGCCCTCTATCGGCGTTCTGGGGACAGGATACGGATTCATCGGTGCATTGATGGGCCTGGCGGTCGTCGAGTACGCCGCGATCCCGCACTTGGGGATCTTCCCCGGGATTCTGATCGGGGCACTGTTCATGGGTGCGCTTGGCCTCGCCTCCGGGTACTTCGGTAACGATGAGAAGTACATCGCGATGAAGATCCCGCATTTGATACGGGCGATGGGCGAATTGGGCATTGCCGGCACGCTGGCGGTCTTACTCCAAATCTCCATTCTCGCCGGCACCTTTGAGTACGGCGAGGTGGTGACCTCGGTATTCGAGACCGGCGTCGCGGCGTTCATCTTCGTATTCACCTGTATGGGGTTTTTCCATCCGTACAATGCCTGTCTCGGACCTGACGAGCGACGAGAGCGCACACGAATGGTTTCCGTATCGATCTCGGGCTTGATCTGTGTCATCCTGGGCGCGGCAATGTTCGTGCTCGGACGAGGGCTGGGCGCGTGGGACGGTATCGCGCTCATCATCTTCGGGGTGATCGTATGGGCGTACTTCTACGTGAAGTTCATCAGAGCCTGCATGAACGAGTGCTATGCGACCGTGGGCACGGGCATGATCAAGACGCTGGATTAAAGGAGGAACAAAAGAGATATGATAACCATTTGTGATGACTATGGGGTTGTACTCGATCCCGACTCGATGCGGGTCGGCGAGGCGCGACCAGGGTTCTACAAGGTGAGCATGTCGCCACTCGAGGAGCAGCTTGATGTAATCGATGATGCCGTTGATGAGCTCTTCAACGTCCTTGATCCTACCAGCAGTTTCAAGAGTGCACAGCCAAACCGAGAGGGGATAATGACGAAAGCGGGGTTCACGACCTTCTTCATGCTCGGCTTGACCTTCGGCGTCCTTGCCGTGGCACTGATATTCTTAGCACTAGGAGGCGTGTAATAATGGCAGAGAAGAAAGAAGTCCCGGATGGCTGGCCCTTTATCACCGGTGACTACGAGGTCGGCGATCCTACAAGTTGCGTCGCCATCTCCTCCAACGGATCATACTTCCACATCGAGCACTTGAAAGGTGTCGCCATACATGGGCCGGATAAGACTGAGAACATCGGGTTGGAGAAGATCATGGCGAACATCATCTCCAATCCGAACATCCGGTTCGTTATTTCTGCGGGGGCGGAAGTTCCCGGGCACCTGAGCGGCGAAACGATCATGGCGCTGCACAAGAACGGGGTCGATCCGGCAACGCATAAGGTCATCGGGACCAAGGGCGCCATTCCGTTCATCGAGAACCTGCCGACAAAGGCGGTCGAGCGATTCAGAGAGCAGATCGTGGAAGTCATTGATATGATGGGTGTGGAGGACTATGGCAAGCTGAATGCGAAGGTGAAGGAGCTGCAGGCAAAAGATCCCGGCGCGTTCCCTGAAGATCCGATGATCGTGAAACTGGGCGGCGAGGAAGCGGTCGCCGGTGCTTTGTTAGAAATGCCCCTGGCCAGACCTGCCAGTCCCTCAATGGAGCTCGTCAACCGGGCCGCGCAGGCAATGACCTACAAGACACAGTTGATCGCACGAGATCAGAAGTTGACCTCAGGGCTCTCCAGAAACGCGTTCCTCGGGATCCTCGCGGGGCTGATCAGTGCGTTCATCTTCCTGAGTCCACTCATCCTGGGGGTGATCTAAATGACGAAAGTAACGCAAAATACGCCTGAAACTGCGTTAATTACAGCACGAATCGAGCTGCTCAAGCATTTCATCACGATGATCGGTCGTGATAATCGATTCGCAGCGGGACTCTGGGTAGGATTCATCAAGGGCTTTGCCATCGGGCTATTCCTGAGTTTCCTCTCAGTCGGGCTGAAGTTGTTGATGTAAGAGGAGGAGAAGAATGAGCGAAGAGAAGGAACTGGAAAAGGAGCTCGAGGCAGAAGTTCTCGCAGAGCTCGAGAAGGAGATGAAGGAGTTGAGTGTTCCGGTATCCATAGCCTCTCCAGAGTATCCCCAGCTCATGGCCCGGCTCAACGAGATGGACGATCGCGTGGAATTCGTCGCCGGCGAGCTGTGGCAGCGACAGGGCGAGAAGCTGGGGCTTACCATGGGACTATTGTACGGCGCACTGATCGGAATAGTGACGTATGTGTTGTTCATGATATAGCACAAAAAGGAGGAAGAAAGGATGTATCTGTTTGATAAGGAGCAGAAGATATTTGACATCGCGGGAATGAAGATCGGCGGCCAGCCAGGGCAACGCGCAACGGTACTCTGCGGCACGATCTTCTATGCGAAACACTATCTGGTTGAAGATCCTGATAAGGGCATCTTTGACAAGAAAGCGGCGGAAGACGTCTTGAAGAAGCAGGAGGAGTTCTCTGATTTAACGGGTAATCCGTGCGTGATGCAGATCTTCTCGGAATCCGGGGAGGCAATGGAGAAGGAGATCGAGTTCTGTACCGGAGTCAGTGACGTTCCCTTCCTGATCGATTCGACGGTCGCGGAGGTGAAGACGTACGGACTCAAGTACGCGGACGAAGTGGGCCTGACGGAGAAGGCGATCTACAACTCGATCAACATCTCCTGCACGGAGGAAGAGCTTGCAGCGATCAAGAACTCGCCGATATCGGCCTCGATCGTGCTTGCATTCAACCCGAAAGATTCGACGGTCGCCGGGAAGATCGATCTGCTGGAGAATCCGGGGACGTTTGAGAAAGGCCTCGTCGCTTTTTCCAGAGATCAGGGCATCACGAAGCCGTTGATTGATGCAGCAACGCTCCCCATCGGCTCTGGTGCCGGCATGTCGGTTGCCGCAGGCTTTGCCGTGAAATCGAAGTACGGGCTCCCCGTCGGCCTGGGCATTCACAACGCGCCGTCGGCGTGGACCTGGCTGAAGGAGTTCCGGAAGGCGCACGCGACCAAAGGCCCCCAGGGCTGGGAAGGCCTTGGCCAGGATGTTTTCAAGATCTGCGATATCGCCTCGAACATCATGCCCGTTCTCGCGGGACATGACTTCGTGCTCTACGGACCTATTGAGAACGCCCCGCGGGTGTTCCCACTGGTCGGTATGGCGGACATGATTGTTGCAGAGGCCGCGAAGGCTGAGCACGATATCGAGGCAGAGGATCCGCATCCGGTAACAAAGATGACGGCCTAAAGTTGGGGTAGTTATTTTTTCCCCACTTTTTTTCCTTTTTTTCCTTTTTTTTCGCAGTTCTTGCGCTCGGCAGCGAAGCGAGTCGAAGGTCAAATACTTATTAACGAGCGCGTGCTTACTGGTAATCAGCGCGATGGTGAGCTTGAAAATTCCGCATCCCGGGCACTTCGCCGCGTTGCAGGAGCTTATCGCGGTGAAAGAGGCGGAGGGCCTGGATGAGGTGGACGAGGTCTTCATGGGCGGCTCCCCGGACGTCATGGGGAGCGGTCGTGGCGTGCTCCATGCACCCCTGCTTGACGAGATTCGCGAGCAGACTGAGTACGCGCACGAGCATGGGATCAAGATGAACCTCACGATGAACTCCACCTGCACGGGCGGGCACCATCTCTCGTTCGAGGGCTTTAAGATGTTCTCCTGGTACTTCAGGGAGCTGAACAACGCGGGCGTTGATGCGGTGACGGTCGCGGAGCCCTACCTTGTGGATCTGCTCCGTGACTACCCTATACAGACCGTCGTGTCCTGCTTAGCGTATGTCGAATCGCCACAGCGTGCCCGGTTCTTCGACGAGCTCGGGGCTGATATGATCACCGTGGATACGAACATCAACCGCCACTTCGATCTCCTGGAAGGGATCGTGAATGCGGTTAACTGTAGTGTGCGGCTGATCGTGAACGAGGGCTGCATCTATCGCTGCCCGTTCAGATATTCGCACTACAATCTTGCCTCGCATCTCTCGAGTCTCAATCAACCACGGACACCGCTCTGGGCGCCTGATTACTATTTCGATAAGTGCATCTCACTCCGGCTGCGTGACCCCGTGCAGATCGTGAAGTCCGCCTGGATTCGGCCCGAAGATCTCGCGGAATACGAAGCGATCGGCATTACGGATTTCAAACTCTCCGGACGGACGAAAACGGTGAACTGGATCATTGACTGTATGCGGTACTACGCCCAGCGCTCGTTCGACGGCAACGTGCTCGATATCCTCGACTGTCCTCAAATGCTGCGCTACCTGCTGTATCTCGACAATAAAAAGCTCAGTGACAGCATCAATCACTGGAAGTCCTGTAAGAAGATCTGTAACGAGTGTGGCTACTGCGAGCGGCTGACAAAAGAGGCGGTGATGATACTCAAATGAAACTCCATGTGCCCCACCCCGGTCATATCGAAGCGCTACAGGAGATCATTGAGGTGAAGGAGGCGGAAGGTCTCAACGCGGTCAGTGAGGTCTATATGGCCGGGGCGCCAGAGGTGATCGGCAGCGGGCGCGCAACGCTCCATTCCGCACGCATCTCCGACATCAAAGCCCAGACCGAGTATGCGCACCAGCACGACATCAAGTTGAATATCGTGATCAATCCCTCATGCCTGGGCGGCTATCACCTGACACACGCGGGCTACAAGCTCTTCACCTGGTACTTTGAAGAGCTGAACAAAGCGGACGTCGACGGCGTGACGGTCGCGGAGCCGTATCTCATTGAGCTGCTCCGCGAGTATCCGATGGAGACAGTGGTATCCTGCATTGCGCACGTGGATTCACCGCAGCGTGTGGAGTTCTTCGAGGGGCTCGGGGCCGATACCATCGCGGTGGATACGAACATCAACCGTAACTTCACGATCCTCGAAGCGATCCTGAAGGCGGTTCGGTGCAAGATCAAGGTGCTCGTGAACGAGGGCTGCCTCTACAAATGCCCCTTCCGGCACGCGCACTTCAACCTCTTCTCCCATATTACCTCATCGCGCTCACCGCTCATGAGCGCGCAATCCGCGAACATCTTCAGCGATTACTACTTCGATAAGTGCATCTCTATCCGGGTGCGCGACCCATCACAACTCATCAGGTCGCCGTGGATACGTCCTGAGGACCTGAAGGAGTACGAGGCGCTGGGGATCGATAATTTCAAGATCGCGGGCAGGGCAAACGCGGTGAACTGGATCATCAATTGCATGCGCGCCTATGCCCACCGGTCGTATCAGGGCAATCTCCTCGAACTCATTGACTGCCCCGCAGAGCTGAGCTATACCTTTTATCTGGATAACGAGCATTTGGCAGGGTGCATCCAGCAGTGGCAGACGTGCAGGAAGATCTGTGAAACCTGCCAGTATTGTGATGCGGTGACGACGAACGTGGTGAAGGTGCAGAAAAAGTGACGGAGACGATAACAGACGGAAGGACGAAGCTCGAGGCTGAGCTACGGAAAATGGTCGGGAACGTGTTTGTGCCCGAGGCGAAGGTCTTCGGTATGGCCTGCGGGTGCACCGGATTTGCCGCTGATCTCCGGGGTCTCCAGGTCGATGCGGTCGAGGTCTTCAGGGAGAAGATCACGACACTGCTCGAGGAGATCAGCGCGTCGGTGGAGGTGAAGCCGGAGTTCATCTATGCGCGGAAGTTACCGGGGAGCGAGGAGGTCGTGATCTTGACCACACGGCACTTGTGCGAGCGCTGCAAGCGCGAGTTTGCGGGCTCGAAAGCGCCGCCACGGCCCGATATACTCGTGTTGAAGAAAAAGCGGTAAAACGGTAAGGCTGCTGAGCAGTACCTTAAAAAACCCCGGGAGATATAATTAAATAGTCCAATTTTATATGCTGCGAGCGGCAAAAGGTATGTGGTGCTCTGGCAAGAAGAGGAACGGAGTAGCAACGTGCGAGGGCAGGGGGCGGAAAAGAAATGGGCGATGAGAGTGAAGTTTTTATTAAAATAAACGGTGTGAGTAAGTCGTTTGAGGGTAAGACCGCGCTGAGTAATGTCAGTGTCGACATACGAGAGAAAGAGCCGCTGGGGCTGCTCGGGAGAAGTGGTTCGGGCAAATCAGTATTACTTCGTATGTTGCGGGGCAGCAAGGAATACGAACCTGACAGCGGTGAGATTATCTTCAGGATTGCTATCTGCCCTTCCTGTTCCTGGGTCGAAGGCCCGAGCTTCGTCGGTACGACCTGCAGCCGGTGCGGCGGCGTCTTCGAGTTCCAGGAAGTTAATTTCTGGCAGGATTATCAGATGCAGCGCCTGTTGAAATCTGCGATTGCGATCATGCTCCAGCGGAGCTTCGCACTCTACAGTGACGAGGGTGTCGTCTGGAACGTGCTCGAGGCCCTGGAGCGCGCGGGCTACCCGAAGAGCAAACGGCTGAAACGTGCCTACGAGATCCTGGAGTCTGTAAAGATGTTGCATCGTGCTAATATGCCCGCGACCCGCGATCTCAGCGGTGGTGAGAAGCAGCGCATGGTGCTTGCACGACAGATGGCGCTGCAGCCTATTCTCCTCCTGGCCGACGAGCCCACCGGGACACTCGATCATGAGACGGCACGCGTCGTGCACAAAGCCCTGCTCGAGAGCACGAAGGGTGGCACCACCTTTGTGGTTACCTCGCACTGGCCGTATGTGATCCGGGAATTGGCGAAGAAGACGCTCTGGCTCGATAAAGGCGAAATGGTCGAGTATGGCGATACCGCAAAGATCATCGACGACTTCGAGCGAGAAGTGGGTGCGATCGCGCGCGACGAGTACAAGAAATTCGGTGAGCCGAAGATACGCATCGAACATTTGAAGAAGTATTACCTCTCCGCGTCCCGTGGCGTTGTCAAGGGCGTGGACGACGTCTCGTTCATTATTTATGAGAATGAGATCTTCGGGGTGGTCGGGCATAGTGGTGCGGGCAAGACGAGCTTGATGCGGATCGTCAGTCATTTGGAGCCGAGCACCGCGGGCCATGCCTGGGTACGCATCGGTGAGCAGTGGTATGACGCCTCAAAAGCAGATCTCGGGACTTTCGTCAAGGACGGCGTGATCAGCGGCGGCACGACCGACTGGAAGCACTATTTCGTCGGCGTCTTGCATCAAGAATATACCCTCTATCCCAAATTGACGATCTGGGAGAATCTCACGCACGGCATAGGGCTGGAGATGCCTGACGATCTTGCAAAGATGAAGGTGCACTACATGCTCCAGGGCGTGGGCTTCACGGACGAAGAGATCGAGGAGATACTGCCCAAGACGCACCTTGAACTGAGCGTGGGTGAGAAGCAGCGAATACTTATCGCGCAATTGTTGATGAAGGAGCCGGAGATCGCGGTCCTCGACGAGCCAACCGGAACGATGGATCCGCATACGAAGAAGTACGTCGGCGAGACCATCCAGAAGGCGCGTGAGAATTTGGGGATCACCTTCGTGATCGTTACACACGATCTCGATTTTGCCGAGGCTGTGTGTGATCGGGTGGCATATATGAACCAGGGTAAACTGGAGAAGATAGAAGATCTGAGGCGCGCGGAGGAATAGCCGCGCCATTTCTCACCGTAGTGTCACTATAAATAACAACTCAAATACGGAACGAAAAAAAAAGAGAAAGGGCGAGGATCATGGGTAAAGAGGAACCGTTGGTCAGGATCAGGGGAGTAAGCAAGGAGTTCGAGGGCGTGAAAGCCCTGGATGACGTGAGTTTTGATATTTACGAGGGTGTGCCCATGGGCTTGCTGGGCAGAAGTGGCGCGGGTAAATCGACGCTGCTTCATATGCTGCGCGGCAGTGAAGAATACGCACCGACGTCGGGCGAGATCTTCTTCCGGGTCGCGATGTGCCCCTCCTGCGAGTGGGTAACGGCACCGAGCCAGGCTGGCCAGACCTGCACGAAATGCGGGGGGACCCTGGAATTACAGGAAGTGAACTACTGGCAGGACGCAGAAGCTCGGAAGAAGGTGAAGCGATCGGTGGCGATCATGCTCCAGCGCACGTTCGGGCTCTACGGCGACGACACCGTTATGTATAACGTCTTGCAGGCGCTGGAGAGCAGGCAATATCCGGCCGATAAGCGGTTCCGGCGTGCTTACGAGCTGCTCAAAGCGGTACGAATGATCCACCGGATCTCCTTTCCCGCAGCCAACCTCAGCGGTGGCGAGAAGCAGCGCGTCGTGCTCGCGCGGCAACTGGCACTCGATCCGATGTTGCTCCTGGCCGACGAGCCCACCGGAACACTGGACGTTGAAACCGCGAAGCTCGTGCACAAGGCACTGAAAGAGAGCACCGCAGAAGGTATGACCATGATCGTCACCTCGCACTGGCCGTACGTCGTTGAGGAACTGAGTGAGAAAGTCTTATGGCTCGATAATGGCAAAGTGGTGCAGTTTGGCGATGCGAAGGAAGTCGTGGCTGCATTCAAGAAGCAGGTGAGCGAGATCGAGCGCGAGGAGTACCAGAAGATCGGTGAGCCGAAGATTCAGATCGAGCACTGCAAGAAGTACTACTACTCCATCTGGCGCGGCATGGTCAAGGCGGTGGATGACGTTACGCTCACCATCTATGAGAACGAGATCATCGGGCTCCTGGGTAAGAGCGGCGCGGGTAAGACGAGCCTGTCCCGTATCATCTGCCAGATCGATCCGGTCACCGGCGGATCCGTTAAGATACGTGTCGGAGACCGGTGGATCGATGTGAGCAGAGTCGCAGAGACCGGTGTATGGATCGCATGGGGCGCGACGACCCCGGGCATGGGCGAGCAGGCGGCCGCGCGGGTCGCTATGTTACATCAGGAGTACTCCTTATACCCCGAACGGACCGTGTTAGAGAATCTCACCACCTGCATAGGCCTGCGGATTCCCGCTGAGCTCGCGCGCATGAAGGCGAAATTCATGCTCCAGAGTGTCGGCTTCAGTGAAGATAAGGCGGAGGAGATACTGCCGAAGACCCACACTGAGTTGAGCGTCGGTGAGCGGCAGCGGATCGCGCTCGCGCAGGTCATGATGAAGGAGCCGGCGATCGCGGTGCTCGATGAGCCGACGGGTACTATGGATCCGATAACGAAGAAATACGTGGCTGATTCCATTCGTGCAGCCCGTGAGAACCTCGGTATGACCTTTATTATTGTTACCCACGATACAGACTTCGCCTATGACGTCTGTGACCGCATCGCGCACATGGAGGCGGGCACAATCGTGAAGCTGGAAGATTTGCGGGCAACCATCAGTGAGAGCGAGGTAGCAGCTTAGCAATGGCGGTGGGAAGGGAGCAGCAAGTAGTAGCGTGTAGAAAAGGGCAGGGGCTCGGAATAGGCGGTGGTCTTGCGCAACGGGGGACCTTCGCCAGGGCCTGGAAAAACGATGTGATCGCCGTTGCGATGTCACCGGGATATCGACACGTGCCCAAACCGGTCTGCGAGATCACTACCGAATTGCGGAGCCGCGGTATCAACGTCGGTGAGCTGATCTTGAACGCCGGTGACGGCACACCAGCAGACGCGCCGCGGAGTGGCGGCCACGGAGTCGCTTTCGGCCTCGAGCCACGAGAGGTGGAGATCCTTAATAAGCCCAAGCTCATCATCCTGCATCACGGGAACGTGAAGGTGCATTTCATCTACAAGGTCCGGTTTATCTTGCGGAAGGTGAAGGTGCCAGCCATTGTGCTCTGTCAATCGCCCGTCTCTTTCGCGGATTTCGAAGAGATCGGGGTGAGCACGAAGTACAAAAAGGGCGAGACCGCGGGCAAGGTCATGGACATCGTGGATGGCATTGTTCGGCATGAGAGCGTGCCCCAGTCCAAGCTGGATGAGATTGTGAGCAAGGTAAAACGGGCGCTGCGCGAGCTCGCAGCAGAAGAGCACGAGTAAGTAGTACGTTACTCTCTAAAAACCGCTCGATTCGATTCGAAGCGAAGCGAAGCAGGTAAAGGGATGGAAGCCGAAATTGCACTGCTGTGGGATCGGGAAACGCCGTATGAGCAGTATCTTCGCGAGCACGGGTTCAGGTACAAACTGGTGCAGCCGCAACATCTCGCCGCACCGTTCTTCTCGTGGCGCTCGTTCCGATTAATGATCGTTCCGGCGGGCTTTGGGAACTCCTACTTCTCCGGGATGCTCGCGGCGCTCAGAGCCAACCGTGAGGCGATCACCGCCTTTGTCAGGGACGGGGGTACGCTGCTGGTCTCCGGTGCGCTCGCACACAGCACCGCCTATGACTGGCTGCCACTGCAGCTCGAGTACGTGCGCAAGGATATCCAAGCCCCCCTCGAGCGGAAGACGGATGATGCGGCTGCACAGCTCGTCGAGCAACCGGTCTGTTTCTGTGACGGCTATCTGGAGACGCTGGCCGATGACTGGGATGAGGTCTTAACGGTGGAATCCGATTCCGGTGCGTGCCCGGTGCTGGTTGTTGCCCGGTATGGCGCGGGAAAGATCGTGGTCTCCTCGATACACGAATATCCGTCCGAGCGGTTTCTCCAAGCGTGCCTAAGTTCAGAAGAGGGCTAACGAACGAACATGGAGCTCAATGAACTTCTGTTGCTCGACTCAGTTGTTCTGGTGGAAGAGAGCTATGCGGCCCAAAAGTGGCTCGAGCGGACTCGCACCTATCTGGGAAAGATCAAGCATAAAGACCTTGAGTCCGCCATACGTATTCGTGATACCGCAGGTGTGCTCATCGGTCTCGCACTCCGCGACCGCGAGCTGGGGTTCTGGATGATCTTCACCGACGTCCTTGCTGATCCAGGCCTGAGGGCTGAGTTTGAGGCACTGGCAGCAGGCATACCGGGTGCCGGGGAACGCGACGCGGTGGTCGATCGTGCGGCTTTTCATGAAGCCGTGATCGAATATTACTCACTCGGCCTGGTGAACCGGTTTTTTTGCGCGTGCGAGCTGAAGGCCCCGAGCTTCTATCCGCGTGATCGCGTGGAATCCCTGAAAGTGGTACTCACTGAGTTCTTTGAGGTGATGGGCATCGATGCGCCAGAGCGCACCCGGAGTCTCGAGATCGGTTGTGGCGACGGCGGCGCCACCCTAGCGCTCCATGAAGTGGGGCTATCGCCACTCACCATCGATATCGAGAAATGCGAGATCTGCAAGGGCCTGGAAGAGGGCGTGCTGGACCCGAAGAAGAGCATCGTCCTCGACTGCTCGCACCTCTCTGCATTCTTCGGACGGGAGTTCGAGCTGGTCTTCGGGTTTATGGTCGGTAAGCTCAATCCGTTCGATAACTTCATGTGGGAACGCGTCCTCAGAGAAGTCCCCAAAGTCGTGAAGACCAAAGGAAAGGTACTCTTTACCGTCTCGAGCAAAGAGGAGGCGGAACTCCTGGTAGAGCTCTTGCACCCGTTTTTCGACGCCTCCGTCAGGGAGAACAAAACAAGTAACGGCTACTTCGACCAGTGGCTCTATATGGCCGCCGTAAAAAGTGAATTTACTGAACTGAGGGTATGACGAAACGAAGCGAAGCACCCGATTCAGTATTTCTTCACCTTCTTCAAGAAACGCTCGCGGCGCATCTTGCGCCAATCTTCCAGGTTCGCGATCCATTCCTCATGCCGCTTGAGGATATATTCCTGTGCCGCGATCACGGTCTCGGGTGAATCCCCCCGTATGAGGATTCGGGGCACGAAATCCTTGATCGGCAGATCGGTTCGGACATCAAAGGCATCCTCCGGCGGCGCCTCCTGGTCAACCTCCAGTCCGAAACGCTCGGCCGCCTCGAATATAATGCCCGTAGTGATCCCGCGAGGGATCGGTAGTGCGTATTTCTTCTCTTCCATATCTTTTTTAGCTGCTCCTCACTCAGCCTGCGCCACAACCATCTTCTGTGGCGATATCAACGCTCTCTTCTAATTCTGCCAGATAACAGTCTGCGCAAAGTATTCTCCCCTGATACTCTATGTATTCGCCTTCAACAACCTCTTTGCCACAGATCGCGCAGACCCCTCGCTTGGGCTTCTGCTCGTCCGCTTTGCGCGCTTCACGTTCAATCCATCGTTCACGCCGCTCTTCGGGGGATTCCTGTTTCTGTCGCATGCCGTAGTTATAGCAAGAACAGCAAGGTATATAAATGAGCCAGCAATCGTGGCGTGGCGGTAGATCTCGGCCGTTTACGCCGTTTCTCGATTCTCAGGCAATGCACGCGGCGGCGTAACCCTCAAATGGTGCGAGGTTCTATCTGGGGATTGAATGCCATGCCCATCAGTACCGATATCGGGGGAACGTTCACGGATTTCGTGGTGCTCGAGGGTGGCAGGATGCGTACCTTTAAAGTGCCCTCCACGCCAGACCAGCCAGAACGCGCGATTGAGATCGGATTGGCGCGCTGCGCGCCTGCTACGGTGTTCTCGCACGGCACGACCCTGGCCACGAATGCGGTACTGGAACGCAAGGGCGCGAAGACCGGCCTGCTCACAACGAAGGGGTTTGCCGCTATTCTCACGATCGGGCGGCAGCAGCGTGCGGATCTGTATCGGCTCGATGCGAGACGGCCACCGCAGCTCGTCGCTCCGGATGCCTGCTTCGAGATCTCAGAGCGCGTTTCATCGCGTGGCGAGCTCCTCATAGCGCCCACTGAACTGGAGATTACGGCCGTTTCAGAACAGGTGCGCGCATGGGGACTGGAATCACTCGCCATCTGCTTCCTGTTCTCGTTCCTGAACCCGGTAAACGAGCGCAAGGTCCGTGATGCACTTATAGAAGAAGGCTTCTCTGTCTCCTGCTCATCCGAGGTCTTACCGGAGTTCCGTGAGTATGAGCGGATGTCCACAACGGTCATGGACGCGTACCTGAAACGAATCGTTGCACGCTATCTGGCCAGGATGGAGCAGCTTTTGAGGCAGAACGGCGTGAAGCAGTTTTATGTCATGCAATCCAACGGTGGTGTCGTTAAGGCGGCAGTGATGAAGCATAAGCCCGTGAACATGCTGCTCTCAGGCCCGGCGGGCGGGGTTGCGGCGGCACGCTACCTGTGCACACTCACGGGCCTGAAGAATCTCATAACCGTTGACATGGGCGGCACGAGTGCGGATGTCTCTGCCATCGTCAACGGATCAGTATCCTGGACGTCTGACGGTAGCATCAATGGTCTCCCGATAAAGCTCCCGATGGTTGATGTTGTCACGGTTGGCGCGGGCGGCGGGAGCATCGCATGGCTCGACGAAGGCGGTGCGTTACGCGTCGGCCCGGGGAGTGCGGGCGCTGTTCCCGGCCCCGTCTGCTACGATCTTGGCGGAGCCGACGTCACGGTCACCGACTGCGATCTCCTGTGCGGCTATCTCGATCCGTCATATTTCCTCGGCGGCGAGATGATCCTGGATGCGGAAAAGGCGAGGCGACGCGTGGAGCGCTTCGCAGACGAGATGGGACTCGCATACGAGGAGACGATCCTGGGCGTCGGGAAGATTGTGAACGCGAATATGATCAAGGCGTTGCGCGTGGTCTCGGTGGAGCGCGGGCTTGATACGCGCGAGTTCGCTCTGTGCGCGTTCGGTGGTGCGGGCCCTGTTCATGCGGTGGCACTGGCACGTGAATTAGGGCTGCCCACCGTAATCGTTCCCGTCGCCTCCGGAGTCTTCTCAGCCTACGGTATTCTCGTCTCTGACCTGCAACAGGATTACAGTCGCACCCATCCTCTGCGCCTGCATGCGGGAGATACAGAAGCGGATGCCGCGGTGCAGGCGACGCTGGACGAATTTGCCGTGGCCGCCGAGCACGAGCTTGCGGAACAGGGGATCGCCTTCACCGAGGCAACGCTGGTACCGTCAGTGGATATGCGGTACCTCGGCCAGAGCTACGAGCTCAACGTAGATTTCACGACTGTTGCGGACGCGCGGGCGCGTTTTCACCAGGAACATCAAAAGCGCTACGGCTACGCGATGCCCGCGGAGGCCGTTGAGCTGGTGACCATACGGTTGCGCGTGCTCGTTCCCCGCGCGAAACCGATACCCTCTCTGGTGCCGGCGGGCAAAGCAGCTAAACCAGAGGTATATAGAGCTGTTCTCTTCGAAGAGGGCTGGCAGAGAACGCCGATCTTCCGGCGCGCGGCGCTGCCCGCGCACGTTGAGCTCGAAGGCCCGGCGATTATAGCTGCAACGGACTCGACCACGGTCGTGCCGCCCGATAGTCAGTTCGGGGTGGACGGCTATGGAAATATCACTATTAGTGCCTCTCTTGATTAGAGCTACCTCACCACCTGTGGTTCTCTCTACCTATATGCTGGCACACGCTAAACGTTATATGATCTATCTCGTGTGCTCCGCACGGGACTGGCCGAGCACGGTGCGAAGCAGAAGGTCACAGCTGGTGGATGCAGATGCGCGCACGACTGCCTATCCTGATTTCAATTCCGCACGGCGGCGATGCTATCCCACCAGAGGTGCGTGACCGCGTGGCGCTTACGTCGCGCGATATCTTCTTCGACACTGACCCCTTCACCCGTCAGATCTATAATCTTCGCGAGCAGGTAACGGTGGTTATCGAGAACCCTATAGCACGCTCAATCGTTGACGTGAACCGCGCGCCCGATGACCGCCCACCAGCGAACCAGGACGGCGTCATCAAAACCCGAACGGCCCTGGGTAAACCGGTTTACAAACCGGGCAGGTTCCCTGACGCTGCACTGGTCAATGACTTGCTGGCACGCTATTACTACCCCTACCACAGGAACCTGGAGCGGCTCATGACTCAGCACGAGCTTCGCCTGGCGCTTGACTGCCACAGTATGCTCCCGGTTTCACCACCGACGAGCGATAATTCCGGCAGGCGCAGACCGCTTATCTGCGTGAGCAACCGCGGTGACGGTCAGGGCCGGCAAACAGCAACACAGGGGCCCCTCACCTGCCCGCGAGCATGGCTGCTGCAGCTCGCAGACGCGTTTCAGCAGGTTTTTGACGGTAACGGCGACGATAGGGTCGCGCTCAACACCCCCTTCCTCGGTGGCTACATCTCACAGACTCATGCCCGGAGCAGTGCTATCCCCTGGATACAGGTCGAGTTGAACCGGGACCTGTATCTCACCGAGCGCTATTTCGACCCGCAGACCCCTGAGATTTTCCTGCGACGACTTGAAGAGCTGCGGGGAATGGTAGTAACCGTGCTGGAGCGTTTCTTAACGGTGATCGAAATGCGGTAGCGTGACTGGTAAGCGTCGGGCTGATGCGCGGCGCGGTGGCTCAGTATACGCGAATCCAAAAGTTGTTTCGTATCTCTTACCAATCTCCTCTTTGGAGATGCATGAACGTACGATGCGATGCAGAAGATAGCGCCGTTTGAGGCGCATGCAGTACGCTACGATACCTGGTTCGAGCGTTACCCGTATGTGTACGAATCCGAGCTCCTGGCGGTGCAGAAACAGCTGGAGGAATGCAGAAAGGGGCTTGAAATCGGCGTGGGCACCGGGCGTTTCGCCGCACCACTGGGGATCCCGGTAGGCGTGGAGCCGTCCCGGGCAAGGGGGCAGCTCGCGCGACGGCGAGGACTTGAGCTCGTTATAGGTCTCGCAGAGGCGCTTCCCTTTCGCGATGCACAGTTCGATTGTGTACTCATGGTTACCGTTGTCTGTTTCCTCGAAGCGCTCGAGACAGCACTCCGAGAGGCCTATCGGGTTCTTCAACCTGGAGGACGGCTGGTCATTGGCCTTATTGATAAACAGAGCGCGCTGGGGCAGCAGTATCAGCAAAAGCGAAAGAAAAATCCGTATTTTCGGCTGGCAACTTTTTATTCCGTGGACGAGGTGGTGCTCCAGTTGAAAGCGGTGGGCTTTTCCGGTTTCCGGTTCTCCCAAACGATTTATCACCCCCTGGATGAGATACATGAGCGAGAGCCCGTACGTCCGGGCTACGGAGCCGGCGGCTTTGTCGTGATACGTGCGTGCGCGAAAATGAACGAAGGTCAAGCGAAGATATTCACGGACTGAAAGGGAATGACGATGAACCCCATACTGCTGGAGCTACTGAAGAATGCCTTTTCCGCCGTGCCTGAGGAGATGGGCGCGGTGCTGAAGCGCACGGCCTTCTCACCAAACATCAAAGAGCGAATGGACGCGTCCTGCGCGATCTTTGACGCGCAGGGAAGAATGCTGGCTCAGGCCGAGCATATCCCCGTTCATCTCGGTGCGATGCCGCTCACCGTTGCGTTTGCCATCACCGTGTTTCCAGCATTACAGGAAGGGGACCAGATCGTGGTGAATGACCCGTATCACGGTGGCTCGCACCTTCCTGATCTTACGGTGCTCAAGCCGGTCTTTTTTGCCGGGGCAATCGCCGGGTACGTGGTCAACCGGGCGCACCATGCGGACATCGGTGGCATCTCGCCCGGGTCAATGCCCGGGACGAGCACGGACATCTTCCAGGAGGGGCTTATCATACCGCCCTGCAGGCTGGTCGCCCGCGGCCAGGAGAATCGTGACGTATTCGCGCTCATCCGCTCGAATACACGCACGCCGACCGAACGTATTGGAGATATACGGGCGCAGATCGCGGCGAATAACCTCGGCGAGCGGCGCGTGGTCGAGCTTATCAGTAAATACAGTAGGGCTACGTATCAGGCGTTCACGGAACGTATTACGGCGTACAGCGAGCGGCGGATGCGGCACGCAATCATGGCGATGCCCAACGGGACCTTCATTGCAGAGGACGTCCTGGATGACGATGGGATTACCGGAGCGCCGGTAAAGCTTGTGGTGGCCGTGACCATCACCGATGACACGATCGCGATCGACTTTGAAGGCACCGATCGCCAGCGAGCCGGGAATATTAACGCACCATACGCAGTAACGCTCTCTGCAGTCTATTATGTCCTGCGCGCGGTGACCGATCCAGGAATTCCGCCGAATTATGGCTGCTATCTCCCGGTTACCGTCCATGTGCCCGTGGGAACGGTACTGAATCCTGTACACCCTGCAGCAGTGGCCAGCGGGAATGTCGAGACCGCGCAACGGATCGTGGACGTTCTTCTCCTCGCCCTCTATAAAGCGCTGCCCCATACAGTACCCGCGCAATCGCAGGGCACGATGAACAATGTGGCCATCGGCGGCCGGATCGGAGATTCTGGTGAATGCTTCAGCTATTACGAGACCATTGCTGGTGGTCAGGGTGCATTGCCCTACAAAGACGGCGAGGACGGGATCCACACCCACATGACCAACACGGCGAATACACCGATTGAGGCTTTAGAGCTCGCATATCCCTTGCGGATCGAGGCATACGAGCTCATACCGGGATCCGGCGGTGCAGGCAGGTTCTCCGGTGGTCGGGGTGTTCGACGGGCTCTACGGATACTGACCGATCACGCGACGCTCTCCATTCAATCAGATCGTCGAACCTATCCCCCCAAGGGCTTGGACGGCGGCGCGGATGGTAGAGCCGGGCAGAACTATCTCCTGCGAGACGGGAAGCGAATGGATCTCCCCGCAAAGGTAACCATGACGCTTGAGCGGGGTGATCTGGTGGTGATTGAGACGCCGGGCGGCGGTGGCTATGGCGCAGTTCCGTGAAGTCCGCTCACGGTGCAAAGCAAACAATCTCAAATCCCGTCCAGAACGTCAACCTTATATGCCCGCAGCGCCCTTGAGGCAAGTAACGGAAGAGGTGTGGGTGATCGCAATGTGTAGTGCAGGAGGCGGGGATTTCGACCTCGAGATTGAGCAGTTGCAGGTCGAGCGGTACAAGTGTAACGACTGCGGCAATAAGTTCGATGCACTGGGCGAGAAGGTCGTCTGCCCGTCGTGCATGTCCGAGAACGTTGAGAAGGCCTAAGGCAGGGTTTGGAGGCCTGAGCAGTAGCTGTATAATAAGAGCTAAAAGAAACGCTCAGCTTGAGTCAGGTCTCGGTCCACTACCGGGAGCGCGAAGATGAAGAAAGAGTTCGCTACCTTAATGGACGGGTTGACGGCCATACATGCCGATCTCAAACTCATTCCGACTGAGATCATTGCGGTCGCCGACTGGGTACGCTGGAAGTGCCAGTATGGGTGCAGGGCATACGGTAAACACCTGAGCTGCCCGCCGTATACGCCCTCGGTGGAGGAGACGCGCCGGCTGATCCAGTGCTACGAGCGCGCCCTCGTCGCGCGCTTCGAGGCGATACCGAACGAGACCGTGCCACCGCGCCGCATCCATCATTATCTCTGGGATGCGATTCGGATCGTGCACGACACGATGTTCGAATTGGAGCGGTATGCCTTTCTCTCCGGCTATTACCAGGCGTTTGCCATGGTTGCACTGCCCTGTACGTACTGTGAGGACTGCCTGCCGGAACGCGAAGGCCTTGAGCTGGATCAGGTACCAAAGCGATTCTGCACGCACCAGGGCAAGGTGCGGCCAGCGATGGAGGCCTGTGGGATCGACGTGATCACAACGGTGCGGGACGCTGGCTACGAGCTCGAGGTGCTCACCTCATCGGGCGAGAAAATCGTCCTCTTCGGGCTACTTTTAATCGACTGACTGACTGACAGCAAAGAATGCGTGCTCGTGTGACCGCGGGACGGCGTTACCTGGCAAAAGCTATGAAGATGCTGTAACGGACGAACGAGCCCTTCGCGCTGCCGCGCACCGCTCGCCGATACGATCGCCGTCGACACCGTATTGCTCCAGTCCCGGGACGATGACCCGCACCACCGGCACACCAATCGCCTCACGCGTCACGTTCACCACGATCACCCGTTCAAATCCCCGCTCGTTGAGCCGCGTCAACACGTGCTTGATGTCCTCGCGGAAATCGTTGGTGTCCAGCGATCGCGTCGCAGCGGCGGCAAAATCCTCATGCCGCACCATCTCGAACCAGTGCTGGTTCTGCTTGCGCATCCACTCGTAGCCCATCAGCCTGTTCATGGCCGTTGCGGGCGATCCGCTGCGCGCACCATGAATCTGCGTCAGTCTGCTCTGTGCCACCTCCGTGATCGCACGCTTGAGCGCCACGCTCGCATTCGTGTGCGTGCCCATCCCGATGGTGAGCAGTGTCGGGTCTTGTAAGTGCTCGTCGTCCGAGACTGCCGCGAAGGTCGGCACCCCGACGTCGCTCGTGATCTCGCGTATGAGCACGGAAACGGAAACATTCAGGAATTTATCCACGAGCGCACGTATCTCGCCATCCGGTACGCGCACCAGCGGGCCGGTATCCCGAGTGGCCTCTACCAGCGACCATGCATCACGCTCGATCACCTCCGCGAGCCCGTGAAAGATCGCTTCTTCCAGCTCATTACCGCCTGCCAGCCCGTTCGTATTCGTGCGGAACAGTCTGTTTCGGTCGTATGGTGGCGATAAGGGGTGAAAGACCGCATTGGCCGGCACGTAGATCGATTCATCCTGCAGCAGATCGTACCCTTCTACCCAGGGAATGCGTATGTGCTCGACGTCTCGCACATAACCGGGGAGAATCAAGTTGCTGGGGTTCAGCACATGCTCACGCTTCTCCAGGCGCGCATAGCTCTCCATTACCAGCTCGCGGTCCCCCACTTCCGCCGAGCAGCGCTCGACTGCTTCCATGATCGCGGAGACCTGAGCTTCTTCTGGTGTCGTTCCTTTACCGTTGTGGACGGTCACCGTGCCGCTCGCGGCACTCGGGCGGCGGCAGATAAAGACCGGTATCCCTATCCGATCAAGTCCGGTGATGTCGGTAACTTCAGTGACACCAGCGGCAGGCAACTTCGACTCCACGCGGCTCAAGGTCTCCGCAGGTGGCACGGCACGATGCGTACCCCGCTTGTATCGCTTGATGCAGGACTTAAGTTCCATGCTGCCTGATTAGGTACTAAGTCTACCAAGATATAAGTGAAAGGGCAGGGCCCGAACGATCCCACCATGAGACCGGCATATACGCTGCAGCGAACCACGGGCATAAAAGTAGCACGATTACCTCGCGTACTCGTTCAGGTGCTCGTTCTCCTTACCCTGCTGGGGATGTTCTCGGGCGCAGCGGCACAGGGCTCTGTTCCGGTCTTCTATTTCTACGGCGCGGATTGTGCGCACTGCACGGTGATAACACCGCAGATCGAAGAGCTTGAAGCGGTCTACCCTGAGCTTGAACTACACCAGCTTGAACTCTCACGTAATACGAGCAACAGCGCCCTCTTTAACCGGTTCATTCTGGCCTACACCCCATCCGCAGTGGACATACCTGCGGCATTCGTCGGTGAGACGGCCCTGATCGGGTACGAGTTAACGAAGGAGCGGCTTGCGGCTGAGATCGCGTACTGCATCGAGCACGAATGCCCGGACCCTCGTGCGGTGGCCGAGGGAACGGGCGATCAGGAGATGGATGAACGTTCTTTGCTCGTTCTGCTTGTCGGAACAGCGCTGGTCGAGGGCATCAACCCCTGCGGGTTCGCCGTCTTGCTCGTTCTGCTCGCCTCACTGCTCCAGGTAAAGTCAAAGCGCGGCGTACTGATCATCGGCCTCATCTTCATTGCCTCGGTCTTCATTACGCACGTGATTGTCGGGTTTGGGATCATGGAGTTCTACCTCGTCGCGGGCATCACGCCAGTCATACGTGCGGTCATAATCGCGATCGTCATTCTTGCCGGGCTCATCAACGTGCTCGATTTCTGGCGCAAACAGTCTACTCTGGCCATACCCACGTTCATCAAGCCCACCCTGGGCAACCTTGCGCGCTACGGCTCAATGCCCGCGGCGGTACTTTTAGGCGTTCTCTCAACGATCGCGGGACTGCCCTGCACCGGCCCCATCTACCTCGCCATGCTCGATCTGATGGCCGCAGTCCCCGCAAAGACGGTCCTGTACCTCATCATCTACAACCTCTGCTACGTGCTCCCACTCGTCATCATTCTGCTCATTGTCTATCGGGAGACGTCCGCGGAGGACGTTGACACGTGGCGAAAGGGCAAGCGGCGGTACATGAAACTCATCGGCGGGCTCTTGATGCTCGCCATCGGGGTCGCGATGCTCTTCGGGATTATATAGCGCGTATGCGGTCCGTTATTCGATGCAGCACCTACCTACCTAACGGTCAACGCCGACGCCAGGTCAGATACGCACCAGCCATCAAAGCCGCTATGACCAGTGCGAGCTCAAATCCGGGCGCCGCAGTCGGCGTCTCTTCTGCGGTCGTCACAACCGCATAGCCGCTCTCGTTCCAGGCCTGCAGACCGCCGATCACCGGGTATACCCGCTCGAATCCCAGCTCCATGAGCAGCTCGCTTGCGGCCGAGCTGTTGCTGCCGTCCGCGCTGTAGATCACGATCTTCTTGCTTGTATTCACTGTAGCAGCCGTCTGATTGCTCAGATTCGCGAGCGGCATGGAGCGTGCGCCTATGATATGTCCCGCGTCATACTCCTCAGCAGACCGCAGATCAACCACCACGATCTCAGCATCAGCGTTATCCGTCCAGCGCTTCACCTCCTCTACAGCGACGTTCACGGGGATCACGGTATTCGCCGTGGACGTGATCGCAATGCTGTGCGTGGCCGTGACCACCGTATCCCCGGAGCTGACTGCGGCGTCAATGAAATAGGTTCCCTGGCTTATACCCGCGCAACTCGAGCACGAGGGCAGCGTCTTCGTAAAGGTGATGCGGGTCTCACCTGCCGGGAGCGCAGTTTTGTTCGAATAAGAGACAAAGTTCACGCCTTTTGAGCTCTTCACACCCGTTACCTTGACTTCAACGGTGCTCAGGTTCGCCGGTGCGTATATCGTCAGGAGGATCTCCACCTCTTCACGTGCGGAATAGATGTCCTTGTCCGTGCTCAGCGCGAGGATTCGCAGGCTCTGCTCTTCTAACGCGCCGGTTTGCGCGCCACCACTGGCGAACGCCGCGAGCAGTACGAGCCCGATCATCACGACGGAAAACATGCGTATCATCAGCCAGTCCACCACTCTACTATTCGTATGGTGCTAATAATATAAAAAAAGAGCTAGCAGCCTGGTTTTTCGCAGCCTTTTATTACCCCACGGGCATATTCACAAATACGTATGCACACACGCGGCTTGCAGTATTTCACGCTCTCTGAAATCGCGCCCCGTGTCTGGTTCATGCTCCGTGGCTGCAATTTCCGCTGTCGGGGCTGCTTCAGGCCAGCACGTGACGAAGGTGGGACGCAGCTTACCGCTGAGGAGGCACTCGCGCGCATGGAGCGCGCATGTCTCGATTATTACGGCACGCTGCCCCGCGAGGCGATGATCACCGGCGGCGAGCCCACGCTCGATAAGGCGTATCTGGTGCAGCTCGTCCGCGGCTTGAAGACGCGCGGGTTCGCCAGGATCGTGCTGATGACCAACGGGTACGCCCTGGGTGAGGATGAGCGGTACGTGCCTGAATTGACCGAAGCGGGCTTGACCGAGGCACACGTGGATGTAAAGGCGTTCTCCGAGGAGCTGCACCAGTGGTACACCGGCAAATCGAGCAAACCCGTGCTCCAGGCGATCCAGCGGTTGAACGCGAGCGGTATTACGCTGATTGTGCAGACGGTTCTCATCCCCGGAATTGTGGATCTCGATGAGATCGAGCAGATCGCACGGTTCCTCGCCACGGTGAATAAGCATATCCCGTACCGCATCAATCCCTTTGCCCCGACCTTTGCGTTCGACCGCGTCTCACGCCGCCCCACGCTCGAGGAGATGGAGCGTGCGTATGACGTTGCCTCACGTTATCTCCCGAACGCGATCGTCAGTCGCAGTTGTTATCGCGAATACCCCACACCGCCGCCGCAAAAAACCTGGATCACCGTCTATCCAGACCTCACGGTGAAACGACGGAGCATGGAGGATCAGAAGGAAGATCGGCTGGCATGGTTGAGCGCCGATAAGTCGCGGGAGCAGTTGCTGGAGGATTGGCAGAAGATCGCATGGGATGCAGAGCTCAGACGCAGCCTGGTCGGCATCTCAGAGCATGCGTCGTCGCGGGCACGGCCGTTCAAGGAAACAAGTCCACAGAGTGGCGTGGTTACCGTGAAATTCACCAGCGCGCTTCACGCGATCACGAAGGCGAAGTCCACAGAACTGACCTGCAACGGCTCGCTGAGCGTCGAAACGGTGATAAACCGGCTGGCAGGTGCGTATGGTGAACAATTTAACGAAGCAGTGCTGACCGGTCGCGGTACCGATGGCCCGCTAACCCTCAAGCGATCCTTCTCGCTGTACCTCAATGGGCTTGAGATCGGGCAGTTGCAGGGGCTCCAGACCGAAGTTCGGGGCGGCGACGAGCTCATCATTCTCTCCTGGGTGAGTGGCGGGTGAGGATCTCCCAGGCTACCGGTATAGTATAGTATCATACATACCATAAGCACGAACAAAGAGGTAGAGAACATGCCCGTGTCGAATTCTGCTCACCGAACCTTTCGTGACGTTGATATGGTCGCACTGGCGCGTGAGTATGGCACACCCCTTTATGTACTCTCAGAATCGATCATCGAGGCGAATTACGAGCGCTATCGGGCAGCGCTCGCAGCAGTCTATGACGATTACCTCATTTGCTACGCGGTCAAGGCAAATACGACCTTCGCAATTATTAAACTGCTGGGCGAGCGCGGTGCAGGTGCCGATGTTGCCTCAGAGTACGAATTGCAGATCGCGCTCGACGCGGGCATTCCACCGGCAAAGATCCGCGCGAATGGTAACTGCAAGAGCGACCAGTACCTTACCGCCTGCATACAGCACGGGATCGTGATCAACGCTGATCCCGAGTCAGAGTTACCGGTTATCGATGCGCTCGCGCGTGAACTGGGTACCGAGGCGAAGGTCAATGTGCGGCTTGCAGGTTTTCCACTCGCTTCTATTACGGCGCCCGCGATAACGACCTCCAGTGCCTGGAGCAAGTTTGGCATTCCTCTTCACCGCGCACGGGCGGTATTTCAGCAGGTGGCAACCCTCAAGCAGCTCGTGCCCAACGGCCTGATGGTGCATCTGGGGTCCCAGATTACGGACATCAGTGCTTACCAGCGGGTCTGCGAAACGCTCGTAGTGCTCGCCCGTGAAGCGAACGCGCTCGGTTTTGCCGTCAACGAGCTCAATCTCGGCGGCGGCTGCGGGATCTCGTACCTCACGAAAGACCACTGGGCTGCCCTGAAGTGCGCTATCGCCGATCCCGAAACGGCCATTACCTGGGCGAACGAGCAGCTCGGGTATAATTGTGCGGGCAATTGGGTCTCTGAAGAGCTGTACTGCCCGTTCACACCCGATCGCTTCATTCACCAGCTCTTCTCTGATCGCCTCACTGGCGGAAAGACCTTCAAGGAGCATCTGGAAGAGCTCGGCTCGCCTCGCGTGGTCATCGAGCCCGGGCGGAGTATCGTTGGCAACGCTCAGGTGACCGTGGTTCAGGTCGGCCACGTGGGCACCACGCCGGCAGGGCACAACATCGTCTACGTCAACGCGGGCGTCAATCTCCATTCGCAGAACCTCATTGTACCCGAGCACCTGCATCAGGTGGAGCTCGCCGGCTCTATCTCAGAAGCGAGCGAGCGGTTTGAGACCTTTATTGCCGGTAATCTCTGCTTCACCGGCGATCTGCTCTCTCAGATCAAATATCCGCTGCAGGGCAGACCGAAACGGGGTGATTATCTGATTATCCATGATACCGGTGCCTATGCCGATTTCTTCGCGGCGACCACGAACTCCTTCCCACGACCCGCCAAAGTGCTGGTCTCGAACTCCGGTGAGGCGAGATTGGTGGTGCAGCGTGAAGATGTACACGGCGTCTTCCAGCGTGATCTCGATTGGCGCGCTCACAACAACGATCGGTTCGGGTACCAACGCCCGGTTGAGCGGTGAAGCAGCAATCGTTCCGGATTGGATGCTCTCCACCTCGGAGTACCCACGTAGTAGCTAACGCGGTTAATCCCACCCGTTACTTACACCAGCTTAGCGGCGATCAACGCGATCTCCACGCCCACGTCCTTCGGCAGCCGCGAGACCTCAACCGCGCAGCGCGCCGGCGGTCGCTCCCGGAAAAACTCTGCGTAAACCTGATTGATCTCCGTAAAGTGCTCTATATCGGCCATGAAGACCGTGACGCTCACCACATCGCGGTACTCCATACCCGCTGCCCGAAGCACTGCCCCGAGGTTATCGAGCACGCGCCGGGTCTGCGCCTCGATGGTGCCGCGCACAAGCTCGCCCGTTCCGGGATCAAGCGGTATCTGACCGGAGCAAAAGAGCAGGTTGCCTACTTTGATACCCTGGCTGTACGGCCCGACCGCCTGAGGTGCTTCGCGCGTCGTGATCACTTCCTTCTCATACGCCATTTCATACATCACCCCTTTCCGGTTAACCCGATTCGATAGTGCTTGGGTACCCTAAGGGCCAGACAGAGAGATACACTCGCCGCTACTCTCGCGGCTGGTCATGGTCAGAATCGTCACTAATCTGATCTTTACTCGGAGCTCCTGTGCCGGTGTCCAGCCTCAGATGCCTGCGCACGTTAGAACTCTGTCTTTACGAACGGCTCGTCCGCTTTTATCGCATCGATCAGGTATTCACAGGCTCGAAAGGCCGCTTTGCGATGCTGAGCACCCACCAGAATGAGCAGGAGGTTCTCGCCTACCCGGTATGATCCTGCACGCCGGTGCGCGATTTCCACCGCATCGATCTCAAATCGTTTGAGAGCATCCTGCTTCATAAGCTCCAGTTTATCCGCGGCAGCGCGTTCATCGCCCTCGACGCGCATTCCCCTCACACCTTTGTCGCCACGCACCATGCCCAGGAACATAACGATCGCACCCATTTCAGGCCGTTTCAGGTCCCGTACTAGCTCATCGATTGCGAACTCCTCGTTGACAATCATTCTTCTTCACTCAGCCACCGTAACGGCGCAAACGATAGCGCCTTTTACTTCCTTTTTCCTTCTTCTAGAATATAAAATCATTCTCACGGAAGGCAATCGCTATGAACGAGCGAATACGAGCGGATTTCCCCATAACTTCCGAGGGCATCTACCTCGACAGCGCAGCCACAAGCCTTACGCCCGAGCCGGTAGTAGAAGCGGTCTCGCGGTATTATCGCGCGTATACTGCGAATGTGGGACGAGGTGTATACCGCCTGGCGCAGATTGCCACCCCGCGCTATCAGGACGCTCATCGTAAAGTCGCCCACTTTCTTGGCGCGACCGTCATCTTCACGAAGAACGCCACGGAGGCCATTCATATGGTCGCCTGCGGGTTGCACTGGCAGCGCGGTGACGAAGTGGTAACAACACTGCTGGAGCACCATTCGAATTACCTACCCTGGCTGCGATTGAAGGATAAGGGCGTTCGCGTGAGGATCGTGAAACCCACGACGGACGGGCGCTTCGAGCTCGCGGAGTTCGAGCAGGCCATTACCGGAAAGACGAAACTGGTCGCGGTCTCGCAGGTCTCAAACGTCCTGGGAACCATCGTGCCGGTAAAAGAGCTTGCCGCTCTGTGTGCAGAGAAGCGAACGGAGACCGGGCCACTGGTGCTCGTCGATGGCGCGCAATCAGCACCGCACCTCCCCCTCTTCGGCGGTGGCATGATCGAAACGGTTTCTCACGATGCGTATACGCTGGCGAGCGGCTACGAGCGATTTGAGGCTGGTACCCCGCATATCGCCGGTGGGATCGGGCTTGGCAGGCCTGTGGATTACCTCACCACCGTGGGTATGGAACAGCTCTGCAGGTACGAAGCGCGATTGACCCAGCGGCTCCTTGTGGGCCTGGAAAGCATCGAGCAGGTACGGCTGTACGGACCTTCTGATCTCCGTGATCGGATCGGGGTTGTCTCCTTTACGGTCGACGGCGTCCACCCCCACGAGCTCGCCCGGATGCTCGACGAAGCTGCGACTATCATGGTGCGTTCAGGTCACCACTGCTGCATGCCGTTGATGAACTATCTGGGCCGCAGGAACGGAACGGTACGCGCGTCACTGTATCTCTACACTACGGAGGCTGAGATTGATGCGCTGCTGGGGGCTGTGGAAGCTATACCGAGGGCGGTGTGGTAGTGATGACGATGCTGAAAGAGGTCAACTGCTTGAAGTTCCGTGAAGGCGAGTTCGTAGAGACGAAGCACGAGGTAGCAGAGGAAGTTCCGCTCGCCATCTCCGTGAACGGCTCGCATTTGGTGACCGCGATGCTCAGCCCTGAGCTGCAGCGTGAGTTCGTGATCGGGCATCTCTTCACCGAAGGGATTATTAAAGGGCTCGCAGAGCTTGAATCCGTCCAGATCGAGGGCCATCATGCGAGCGCGCTCGTGGCGCATTTCCTGCCCGGTGTCTCGGGTAAGAAATTCATTGTGAGCGGCTGCGGCGGTGGCACATCGTTCCTGGACGAGTCAAAATTGCCACCGATCACCTCCCGCCTGAACGTTGATCATGACTCGGTACGTGCCGCGGTCAAAGCGACCCTGACCTCACGAGTGCACCAGATCACGGGCGGTGTGCATCTTGTCGGGCTGTTCGTAGCCGAGGCGCATGAAGCACAACCCATCTGTATAGCAGAGGATATCGGTCGTCACAACGCATTCGACAAGGTCATTGGCCACGGCTTGCTCACGGACGTGCCGTTTGAGCACGCCTTCGTTGCCTGCAGTGGACGGATATCGTCCGAGCTGGTCTTGAAGTGCGCACGAGCGAACATCTCGCTCATCGCCTCTCGCGGCGCCACGACCAGTCTTGCTATAACACTCGCAGAGAAGACCGGGTTGTGTATTACCGGGTTCGTGCGTGGCGAGACCATGAACGTTTATACACATGCTGAGCGTATACGCCATTGAGGTAACATGGCTTATGTGTCGGACCTGTTGGAGAATGAGATCGAGCTGGTTACCGAACTGACGCGAAGGCTGCGAGCGGAAGCTGCACGGATCGCGCCAGGCGTGCCGCTGAAGATCCTCGACCTCGGCTGCGGTACCGGCAAGCTCAGTCATTATCTGCATAAGGAAACCGGCTGTGCGGTGATTGGTATCGATCCGGAGGAGAAGAGCGTGGCAAAGGCGCGGCAAAAGGCCCCCGAGCTCGCTTTTCTCGTGCAGTCGGCTGAGATGCTTCTCTTTCCCGATGCTGATTTCGATGGCATCGTCTCACTCAAAGCGGTACACGAAATCCCGCATCCGCAGCAGGCGTTGCATGAAGCCTACCGCGTTTTGCGGCATGGTGGTTTGATCTTCATCATCGATTGGGTTGGTGGCGTGCCCCAGACGAGCAGTCACGGGCATGCAAAGCTCTATCTCTCGCCCAAACAGCTCCAGTCGGCACTAACAGCGGCGGGCTTCGTGGCAATCTCGCTCACGCTTAATACGGTCGGCACCTTGATGCTGGCAGAAGCGCGAAAACGGTAAGTGGGGGTGGCATCGGGTAACACAAACCACCGAATATGTGCTACACTCTTCCCGTGCGCAACATCTCATTTTTGATTTGCCTCGCGAAAGCGAAAAGCTTTTATAGTGCCTTCGTGCTACCTTAGACTTACCCTATGTGGGTAGTAAAAGTGGGAGGATAAAGAAGTTATGGCTAAGGTAGAGGATAAGATAGACCTTTTCGACGACAAAGGAAACAAACTAGCAGGCAATGTGCCACTTTGGGCGATCAGTCCCCTCAAGAACCCGGGGATCAAGACGATCGTTAACCTGGCGATGCGAACCGGCGCGGTTGACCTGGCGAAGCTGGAAAAGAACCTGGCAACCGGGCAGATCGCAGGCAAGGGCATGGTCATCCGCGGTGTTGAGCGGAACTTCCCCATCGTTGACAAAGCGAGCGAGATCGCTAAGGAAGTCGAGGATATGCTCCGCGTTGAGGAAGGCGATGACACGTCGGTCGAGCTGATGGCAGGCGGCAAGCGTATGTTGACCCGCACGCCAACAGCACGGATCCTGTGTGACTACTCCGCTGGTCTTACGTCTGCCCTGGGCGCGTTGACGCATGCGATCATTGACGTCTGTGACGTCAGCATGTGGGATGCGCCGTACGTGCATGGAGCCGTGTGGGGTATGTACCCCCAGGATCCTGACGCATCAGAAGGCGCGGTCAAGATGCTGGTCGATGTGCCGATCAAGAACGAAGGTCCGGGATTCGCACTGCGAAACATCCCCGTGAACCACCTCGCGGCTACGGTCAGAAAGCGAGCACTGCAGGGTGCCGCGTTGACCATGATCCTGGAGGAGGCTGCGCAGTGGGAGATGGGTAATGCAATGGGCCCCTTCGAGCGTGGGCATCTCCTTGATCTTGCGTACGAGGGACTGAATGCGAACAACATGCTGCACGACCTGATCAAGGACAACGGCAAGGACGGAACCATCGGTAGCGTGGTAATGAGCGTCGTAGACAAGGCGAAAGCAGATGGCGTGCTCGTAGAGAAGAAGAAGATGGGATCCGGGTACGTGGTGTACCAGTCCAACGACCCGCAGATGTGGAATGCGTATGCGTCCGCAGGCTTGCTTGCGGCAGTTTGTGTGAACTGCGCTGCGATTCGTGCAGGCCAGCCCGTGCCGGGTAACATCATGTACTACAACGTGCTCCTGGAGAAGGAGACCGGCATGCCGGGCGTTGACGGCGGAATGGCACAGGCCGCATCGGTATCGAGCTCGTTCTTCTCGCACTCGATCTACGGCGGTGGCGGTCCGGGTGTATTCTACGGCAACCACATCGTGACACGGCACGCGAAGGGCCAGTTCATACCCTGCTTCTGTGCTGCGATGTGCGTGGACGCGGACACGATGTACTTCATCCCCGCGAGAACATCCGCGCTGTACGGCGAGGTGCTGGGAGCGGTACCGGAATTCGCAGAGCCGATGAAAGCAGTGGCAGACGGCGCAAAGAAGATAATGTAAGGAGGAACAAAAAATGGCACAATTTTGGCCTGGAGCAAGCCATGTTGCGGAAAACCGCAGGAAGTACATGGACCCCAGCTACACCTATCAGAAGTTGAGGGACATTCCTGAGGAAGACGTCGTACGATTACTCGCGCACCGTGCACCTGGTGAGGAGTACAAGAGCATTCACCCGCCGTTGGAGGAGATGGAAGAGCCGGATTGCGCGGTTCGTGATATGGTCGAGCCGACCGAAGGCGCAAAGGCTGGCGATCGAATCAGATACGTGCAATTCACCGACTCGATGATGTTCGCACCGATCACGCCGTATCAGCGCGCAGTTGCCGCGTTGTGCAGATACCGTGGTGTCGATCCCGGTGTCCTGTCCGGCCGTGTGATTATCGAGGCTCGTGAGCGAGACGTTGAGAAGATCGCGAAGGAGCTGATCGATTCCGAGCTGTACGATACAGCGAGAACCGGCCTGAGAGGCAGGACTGTTCACGGACACGCGGTTCGACTGGACGAGCGGGGCATGATGTTCGATGCACTGCGCCGCTGGGCGATCGATGAGAAGACCGGCGACGTCATCTACGTGAAGGACATGATCGGCGGTGCAATGGACAAGGAAGTCGTGCTGGGCAAGCCACTTCCGGAGGATGAGCTCCGCAAGCGAACCACGATGTACCGGAACGCCCAGGGCGGGCTCTGGCATGATGTTGATGACCCAGAGTCGATGGACGTGCAGTCAGAGGTACACTGGAAGCGAACCGTGTACGGGTTCCAGTCCTGGAAGAACATCGAAGACGTGAAAGGCGGAAAGAAGGGCATTGGGGTTAAGAACCTCAAAATGTTCGTACCAAGAGGAGGTGTAGAGTAAAATGCCATATGGAGATATTCAGCATAACTTCCTGAAGGCAATGTCGGACAAGTTCGCGGAGAAGCCAGAGAGCACATCGACGAAGTTCTACGTCTATGGCGGCTACACACAGGATAAGCGAAAGACCGAGTTCGTCGAGGAAGGCAAGAAACTGGCGATGCAGCGTGTTTCGCGAACGCCCGGGTACAATCCGGATGTCGGTATGCCCCAGGGACAGCGATACCTTATGCCCTACATGCTGAACCACACGGACATCATGGTGAACATGGATGACCTGCACTGGATCAACAACGCCGCAATGCAACAGTGCTGGGACGACATGAAGCGTGGAATTGTGTTAGGATTGGATGACGCGCACGGGCTGCTGGAGGCACGCCTGGGCAAGGAGGTCACTCCGGACACGATCAGCCACTATATGGAAGTGCTGAACCACGCGCTGCCCGGTGGTGCGGTCATTCAGGAGCACA